>NZ_JBNCOG010000001.1:0-275163 GCF_051280745.1 Nocardioides ureilyticus
ATCATTGTCAAAGAAACCATCAACCACCAACCCACCAAAAGGCAGACCAATGATCGACGGGGCATAACAAACTAATTCGTCGACTATGACACACTGTTGAGTTCTCAAGAATCACACGCGCACCGCTTGGACCCTCTCGGGCCGGCTGCGGGGCAACCTGCAGAAACTTACCCGATCCGCTCCGGCTTCGCAACTCGGGGCTGCGGGCCCTTCTGGATCGTGCCCCGGACATGCCGCTCCCGCTCGTGTTGGCCTGTCGGCCCGAGTGTGGGAGCCGCTTGCCGCGGCGAGAAGGAACATTACACGCGGGTGCTGGCCGGTCCAAATCGACCCCCGCTCCCCCTCGCGAGTCCGCCCGGGAGCGGCTCATCGCGGCTTGGCAGGCCGGTACGCCGAGACGCTCGGCGCCCCTGTCTCCCAGAACCGCCACGGCCGGTCGGGCGCGCCCCGGAGGCCGACGCGCGGTCCGCTCGACACCTGCGCCGGCGGGTCACCCGGCTCGAGGGTGAGGGGGCCGGCCACCAGGTCGGATCCGTCGTGGTCGAGCGCGATGGCCAGCGCCCGGCACAGCCGTGCGGGGCCGCGGGCCAGGTCCCGGTCGGAAGCGCCGGGTCGGCGGGTGCGCGCGACGTCGACGCCCTCGACCACCTCACCGGCGCGCAGCAGGACGGCGCTCGGGTCGCCCTCGGCGCCGGTGACCACGTTGCAGCACACGTGCATGCCGTAGGTGAAGTAGCAGTACAGGTGGGCCGGGGGCCCGAACATCGTCGCGTTGCGCCGGGTCATGCCGCGATAGGCGTGCGACCCCGGGTCGGCGGGGCCGGCGTACGCCTCGACCTCCGTCAGCCGGATCGCGACCGGGCCGTGGCGGAGGACCGAGCCGAGGAGCCGGGGCGCGACCTCGTCGACCGGCCCGGCGAGGAAGCGGACCAGACGGTCGGCCCGGTCAGCCGAGCCGGTCACGGTAGGAGGCGGCCCGGGCCAGCAGCTCCTCGAGCTGCTCGCGCACCCGCACGGGCGCGGTGCCGCCGCGGCCGTCGCGCGAGGCGACCGAGCCCTCGGCGGTGAGCACCTCACGGACCGCCGGCGTCAGGTGCGGCGAGATCTCGCTGAGCTGCTCGTCGGTCAGCTCGTGGAGCTCGATCCCGCGCTCCTCGCAGACCCGGACGCAGGCCCCGGCCAGCTCGTGGGCCACCCGGAACGGCACGTCCTGGCGCACCAGCCACTCCGCCACGTCGGTGGCGAGCGAGAAGCCCTGCGGCGCGAGCTCCGCCAGCCGCTCGCGGTCGAACACCAGGGTGGCGACCATGCCGGTGAAGGCCGGCAGCAGGACCTCGAGGGTGTCGACGGAGTCGAAGACCGGCTCCTTGTCCTCCTGCAGGTCGCGGTTGTAGGCGAGCGGCAGGGCCTTGAGCGTCGCCAACAGCCCGGACAGGTTGCCCAGCAGCCGGCCCGCCTTGCCCCGGGCGAGCTCGGCGATGTCGGGGTTCTTCTTCTGCGGCATGATGCTCGACCCGGTCGACCACGAGTCATGGAGCGTCACGAACCCGAACTCCTTGGTGGCCCAGAGGATCACCTCCTCGGCCAGCCGACTGACGTCGACCCCGACCTGGGCGGCGACGAAGGCCAGCTCCGCGACGAAGTCGCGCGCCGCCGTGCCGTCGATGGAGTTGGCGCTCGAGCCGGTGAACCCGAGCTCGGCGGCCACCGCGGTGGGGTCCAGACCGAGCGACTGGCCCGCCAGCGCCCCGGAGCCGTACGGCGAGTCGGCGGCGACGCGGTCGTCCCACGCGAGCAGCCGGTCGACGTCGCGCAGCAGCGGCCACGCGTGCGCCATCAGGTGGTGGGAGAGCAGGACCGGCTGTGCGTGCTGCAGGTGGGTGCGCCCCGGCATGATCGTCGGCTGAGGCTCCAGGTGCTCCCGCGCCTGCGCCGCCAGCACGTCGACGAGGTCGAGGACCTGACCGGCGACCACGCGGGCGTGGTCGCGGAGGAAGACCTTGAAGAGCGTGGCGATCTGGTCGTTGCGGCTCCGGCCGGCCCGCAGCCGGCCGCCGACCTCGGCACCGACCTCCTCCAGCAGGAGCCGTTCGAGCGCGCCGTGCACGTCCTCGTCGCTCGGGTCCGGCCGGAGGTCGCCGGCGGCGTACCGCTCGCCGAGGACGTCGAGCCCACGACGCAGCTCGGCGAGGTCGGCGTCGGACAGCAGGCCCGCCCGGTGGAGGGCGTTCGCGTGGGCTCGGGAACCGGCCAGGTCGTACGGCGTGAGCCGCCAGTCGAAGTGGGTGGAGCGCGACAGGGCGTCGAGCTCGGGCGACGGTCCGCCGGCGAACCGTCCGCCCCACAGCTTGCCCTCGTTGGTGGTGCTCACTGCCTGCCTCCCAGCACCGCGTCGACCGCGGCGCGCATGATCGTCGTCAGCGTCTCGCTCGCTGCGGTGCCATCCTCGTCCAGCGCCTGCGGCGTCCACCACCCGGCCCGGTCGATCGTGCCCACCTCGAGCGGCTCGAGGCCGCCGAGGTCGACCACGGCGCCAGCGTCGAGGGCCACCGCGAAGAACGTGTGGTCCTGCACCAGGTGCCAGGGCCCCCAGTCGAAGGCCACGTCCTCCCGGCCGACCGGCTCCCCCAGGTCCGCGGGGGACACCGCCAGGCCGGTCTCCTCCCGCATCTCCCGCGCCGCAGCCTCCGCGAGCGACTCCCCCGGCTCCACACCACCGCCGATCGAGAACCAGTACGGCGCATGCCGCGCCGCCGGGTCCCAGCCGTGCAGCAGGAGCACCTCGCCGGCGGCGTCGACCGGCAGGACGCGGGCGCACACCCGCTCCCGGACCGGCGGGCCGAGGCCCGCGCCGGTCCGCCGGCGGGGCCGGGCGGGGAGGTGACCATCAGTCCGTGCCCATCAGTCCGTGCCCATCAGTCCGTGCCCATCAGTCCGTGCCCAGCTCCATCGCCGCCGCGTCGAGGGCGTCCTCCTCGGTGCCGCCGGCGTACTCCGGGTTCTCGGTGATCCTGTCGTAGCCGCCGGCCGGGAGCTCGCCGAAGAGCGTGCCGTGCTCGACCAGCACCTGGCCCTGGTCGAGCGGCTGACCGGCGTACTGCTCGAGCTTGGCCCGCGAATCGGCGATGTCGAGGTTGCGCATGGTCAGCTGCCCGATCCGGTCGACCGGACCGAACGCCGCGTTCTCGGTGCGCTCCATCGACAGCTTGTCCGGGTGGTAGGAGAACGCCGGGCCGTCGGTGGCCAGGACGGTGTAGTCCTCGCCGCGGCGCAGCCGGATCGTCACCTCGCCGGTGACGAGGGAGGCGATCCAGCGCTGGATGGCCTCGCGGATCATCAGCGCCTGCGGGTCCAGCCACCGGCCCTCGTAGAGCAGGCGGCCGAGGCGGCGGCCGTCGTTGTGGTAGCTGGCGACGGTGTCCTCGTTGTGGACGGCGTTGACCAGACGCTCGTAGGCGATCCACAGCAGCGCCATCCCGGGCGCCTCGTAGATGCCGCGCGACTTGGCCTCGATGATGCGGTTCTCGATCTGGTCGGACATGCCGAGGCCGTGGCGGCCGCCGATGGTGTTGGCCTCGTGGACCAGCGCGACCGGGTCGTCGTAGGTCGTGCCGTTGATCGCGACGGGACGCCCCGCCTCGAAGCGCAGCGTGACGTCCTCGGTGGCGATCTCCACCGACGGGTCCCAGAACTTCACGCCCATGATCGGCTCGACGGTCTCGAGCGAGACGTCGAGGTGCTCGAGGGTCTTCGCCTCGTGGGTGGCGCCCCAGATGTTGGCGTCGGTGGAGTACGCCTTCTCCTTGCTGTCGCGGTAGGGCAGGCCGTGCTCGGTGAGCCACTGGCTCATCTCCGCGCGGCCGCCGAGCTCGGTGACGAAGTCGTGGTCGAGCCAGGGCTTGTAGACGCGCAGGTCGGGGTTGGCGAGCAGCCCGTAGCGGTAGAACCGCTCGATGTCGTTGCCCTTGAACGTGGAGCCGTCGCCCCAGATGTCCACGCCGTCCTCGTGCATGGCGCGGACCAGCATGGTGCCGGTGACCGCGCGGCCGAGCGGCGTGGTGTTGAAGTAGGCGCGCCCGCCGGAGCGGATGTGGAAGGCCCCGCAGGCGAGCGCGGCCAGACCCTCCTCCACCAGCTGGCGGCGGCAGTCGACGGCGCGCGCGATCTCCGCGCCGTACTGCATGGCCCGGTCCGGGACGCCGGAGATGTCCGGCTCGTCGTACTGCCCGATGTCGGCGGTGTAGGTGCAGGGGACGGCACCCTTGTCGCGCATCCAGGCGACGGCGACCGAGGTGTCGAGGCCGCCGGAGAACGCGATGCCGACGCGCTCTCCCTTCGGCAGCGTGGTGAGGACCTTGCTCACTTAGAACTCCTTGAGGGGGCTGGCGGGGGCGGAGGAGTCGGCGAGGGAGAGGAAGCGCTGCGCGAGCGCCTCTCCACCCTCCGCGTCACGACCGATGACCAGGATGGTGTCGTCCCCGGCGATGGTGCCGAGGACGTCGAGCAGGCCGGCGCCGTCGAAGGCGGAGGCCAGGAACTGGGCGGCGCCCGGGGGCGTGCGGAGGACGACCAGGTTCGCGCTGGCCTCGGCGGAGACCAGCAGCTCGCCCAGCAGGCGGGAGAGACGGTGCGAGGCGGCAGCGGTCTCCGTCGGGGCGGCGGGCCGCCGGTCGCCGCCCTCGGCGGGCACGGCGTAGACCAGCGCGCCCGAGGAGGCCCGCACCTTGACCGCGTCGAGCTCGACCAGGTCCCGCGAGAGCGTCGCCTGGGTGACCCGCACGCCGCTCTGCGCGAGCAGGTCGGCGAGCTCGCCCTGCGACCGCACCTCGTGGTGGGTGACCAGCTCGACGATGCGCCGGTGCCGGGCGTTCTTGGTGGCCGGCCGCAGGGCGCTGTCGGTCATCACCGCTCCCCCGCCGACTGCGACAGCAGCCACGTCAGCACCGCCTTCTGCGCATGGCGGCGGTTCTCGGCCTCGTCCCACACGACGCTCTGGATGCCGTCCAAAACCTCCGCCGCGATCTCCTTCCCGCGGTACGCCGGCAGGCAGTGCATGGCGATCGCCTCCGGCTTCGCGGTCTCGAAGAGGGCCTGGGTGACGGCGTACGGCGAGAAGACCTCGGTCCGCGCGGCGGCCTCCTCCTCCTTGCCCATCGAGACCCAGGTGTCGGTCACCACGACGTCGGCGCCGGCGGCGGCCTCCTTCGGGTCGGCCACCCAGGTCGCCGACCCACCGGTCCCGGCGGCGATCTCCCGGGCCCGCACGAAGACCTCCTCGGGCGGGGTGAAGCCCTCCGGGGCGCTGATCCGCACGTGCATGCCTGCGGTCGCGCCCGCCAGCAGCCACGAGCTGCCCATGTTGCAGGCACCGTCGCCGAAGAACGCCACGGTCAGCCCGGCGAGCTGAGGCTTGTGCTCGAGGACCGTCATCAGGTCCGCCAGCAGCTGGCAGGGGTGGAAGTCGTCGGTCAGCGCGTTGACCACCGGGACGCCGGCGTGCTCGGCCATCTCCTCGAGGTCGGCCTGCCGGAAGGTGCGCCAGGCGATCGCCGAGGCCTGGCGCCCGAGGATCCGCGCGACGTCCGCGACCGGCTCCCGCACCCCGATGCCGGCCAGCGCGCCGTCGACGAGCATGGGGTGGCCGCCGAGCTCGGCGACGCCGGCGGCGAACGAGGTCTGCGTGCGCAGGGTCGGCTTGTCGAAGACCATCGCGACGGTCTGCGGCCCGGCCAGCGGGCGGTGCTCGAACGGCGCCGCCTTCATGGCGGCGGCCAGCGCGAGCACCTCGGCCTGCTCGGCCGGCGACAGGTCGTCGTCGCGCAGCAGGTGGCGCGGCTGCCCGGGGATCACGCCGCGCCCTCCATCGCGTCGTCGAGGATGCCGGGCCACGCGGCGAGCAGCGCGTCGACGTCGGCGTCGGCGAGCACGAGCGGCGGCACCAGCCGGATCCGCCGGGGCGTGGGGTTGTTGAGGATGAACCCGCGCCGCAGGGCGGCCGCCACCACCTCCGCCGACACCTCCGACGACAGGTCCAGCCCGATGAGCAGGCCCTCGCCGCGGACCTCGGTGACCCGGTCGTCGGCGCCGAGGCCGTCGCGGAGCCGTCGGCCGAGCACGGTGGCCCGATCGAGCAGGCCCTCCTGCTCGATCGTCCGGATCACCGCCAGCCCGGCCGCGCACGCCACCGGGTTGCCGCCGAAGGTGGTCCCGTGGTTGCCGGGCTGCAACAGGTCCGCCGCGGCGCCGAACGCCAGGCACGCGCCGATCGGGAAGCCTCCGGCGAGCCCCTTCGCGAGCGTCAGCACGTCGGGGCGGACACCCTCGCTGGCGAGCCAGCGCCCGGTCCGGCCCATGCCGGTCTGCACCTCGTCGAACCACAGCAGGGCACCGGTCTCGTCGGCGGTGCGCCGGGCGGCGGCGAGGTACCCCGCAGGGGGCACCACGACGCCGGCCTCGCCCTGGATCGGCTCGAGCACGACGGCGGCGGTCCGGTCGGTGACCGCGGCGGCGAGCGCGTCCGCGTCGCCGTACGGCACGAAGGTCACCTCGCCCGGCAGCGGCTCGAACGGCGTCCGGTAGGCCTCCTTGGACGTCAGCGCCAGCGCGCCCATGGTGCGGCCGTGGAAGCCGCCCTCGGTGGCGACGACGTGGGTGCGGCCGGTGCGGCGCGAGAGCTTGAACGCCGCCTCGTTGGCCTCGGTGCCCGAGTTGGTGAAGAACACCCGGGCGCCGCCGCCGGCGATCTCCACCAGCGCCTCCGCCAGCTCCAGCTGGGGACCGGTCGTGAAGAAGTTCGAGACGTGGCCGAGCGTCTGCAGCTGGGCCGTGACCGCCTCCACCAGCGCCGGGTGGGCGTGGCCGAGCGCGTTGACGGCGATGCCGGCGAGGTAGTCGACGTACTCGTTCCCGTCGGCGTCCCAGACGCGGGCTCCCTCACCCCGGACGAGCTCCAGCTTCGGCGGCCCGAAGGTGTTCATCAGGCTGCCGGCGTACCGCTCGGCGAAGCCCACGGGGCTGCTCACTGGGAGTCCCTCACCTTCCGGGTCTTGGTGTCGACGCCCGGGAGCACCTGGGTGCCGACGCCCTCCTTGGTGAACAGCTCGAGGATCACCGCGTGCGGCTCGCGCCCGTCGACGACCGTCGCGCGGGGCACGCCGCCGTTGACCGCCTTCAGGCAGGCGCCCATCTTCGGGATCATCCCGGAGGCCAGCGTGGGCAGGATCTTCTCGAGCGCCTCGGGGCTGATCTCGCCGATGACGTCGGTCGGGTCCGGCCAGTCGAGGTAGAGCCCCTCGACGTCGGTCAGCACCAGCAGCTTCTCGGCCCGGAGCGCCACGGCCAGCGCGGCGGCCGCGCTGTCGGCGTTCACGTTGTGGACCTGGCCGTCCACGTCGGGCGCCACGCTGGAGACGACGGGGATCCGGCCCGCCTCGATCAGGTCGAGCACGGACTCAGGCCGGACGCGGGTGACCTCGCCGACCAGGCCGAGGTCGACCTCCTCCCCGTCGACGACCGTGCCGGTCGCCTCCGCGGTGAACAGCCCGGCGTCCTCACCGGAGCAGCCGACCGCGAGCGGGCCGTGCTCGTTGATGAGCCCGACGAGCTCGCGCTGCACCTGCCCGACGAGGACCATCCGCACGACGTCCATGGCCTCCGGGGTGGTGACCCGCAGGCCGCCGCGGAACTCCGAGTCGATGTCGAGCCGCTTGAGCATGGTGGAGATCTGCGGACCGCCGCCGTGCACGACGACCGGCTTGAACCCGGCGAACCGCAGGAACGCGATGTCCTCGGCGAACGCGCGCTTGAGCGTGTCGTCGGTCATGGCGTTGCCGCCGTACTTCACCACGACGATCTTGCCGTGGTACTGCTTCATCCACGGCAGGGCCGCCGCCAGCGTCCGTGCCTTGGCCTGGTCCGGCTTGCTGGTGTCGAACTCGCCGCTGGGGTCGCTGGAGTCGTTGTTCGGCTTGGTGCCGCTGTCCGGGGTCTCGGTGCTCATGAGGAGTAGGCGCTGTTCTCGTGTACGTAGGCGTGGGTCAGGTCGTTGGTCCAGACGGTGGCCCGCTCGGTGCCGGCCTTGAGGTCGATGGTCACGCTCACCTCGCGCGGGGTGAGGTCGACCGTCGCAGGATCGGCGTGCGGGGTCGACCGGCGGCAGACCCAGACGCCGTTCATGGCGACGTCGAGGTCGGCGGGGTCGAACCGGGCGTCGGTCGTGCCGATGCTGGCGAGCACCCGGCCCCAGTTGGGGTCGTTGCCGAAGATCGCGGCCTTGAACAGGTTGCTCCGCGCGACGCTGCGACCGACCTCGACCGCCTCGTCCTCGGTCGCGGCGTTGACCGTGGTGATCGCGATCTCGTGGTCGGCGCCCTCCGCGTCCTTGAGCAGCTGCATCGCGAGGTCGGTGCAGGCCTGGGTGAGCGCCTGGGTGAAGTCGTCGAGGCTGGGCGTGATGCCGCTCGCGCCGCTCGCCAGGACGGTGACGGTGTCGTTGGTCGACATGCAGCCGTCGGAGTCGAGCCGGTCGAAGGAGACCCGGGTGGCCGCGCGCAGCGCCGTGTCGAGCTCCTCGGCCGGCACGACGGCGTCGGTGGTGAGGACGACCAGCATCGTGGCCAGCTGCGGGGCCAGCATGCCGGCGCCCTTGGCCATGCCGCCGATGCTCCAGCCGGCGCCCTCGACGACGACCTGCTTGCTCACGGAGTCGGTGGTCATGATCGCCTCGGCCGCCGCGGCGCCCGCATCGGGTGACAGGGCGGCGTACGCCGCGTCGACACCGTCGAGGAGCTGCTGCCGGTCGTTGGCCAGCCCGATCAGGCCGGTGGAGCAGACGACCACGTCGACCGCGCCGATCCCGAGCCGTTCGGCGACCCGCTCGGCGACCGCGTGGGTGGTCTGGAAACCGTCCGGGCCGGTGTAGCAGTTCGCCCCGCCGGAGTTGAGGACGACCGCCCGGACGATCCCGTCCTTGACGACCTCCTGGCTCCACAGGATCGGGTTGGCCTTGCAGCGGTTGGCCGTGAAGACGGTGGCCGAGTCGAAGCGGGGACCCTCGTTGACGACGAGCGCCAGGTCCTTGCCGCCGCTGGTCTTGAGGCCGGCCTCGACGCCGGCCGCGCGGAAGCCCTGGGGGACGGTGCAGCTCACGGCGCCACCCCGATCGTGGTGAGGCCCGTGCCCTCGTTCAGGCCGAGCGCGAGGTTCATGCACTGGACCGCGGCGCCGGCGGTGCCCTTGGCCAGGTTGTCGACGGCACCCACGGCGACGAGGCGCCGTGCGGACTCGTCGACGGTCGCCTGGACGTGGACGGCGTTGGAGCCGACGACCGACTGGGTCTGCGGCCACAGCCCCTCGGGCAGGACGTGGACGAACTGCTCGTCGGCGTAGGCCTTGACGTAGGCGTCGCGGACGTCCTCAGCCCCCACCCCGTCGACGAGGCGGGCGGTGCAGGTGGCCAGGATCCCCCGCGACATCGGGACCAGCAGCGGCGTGAAGCTCACGGTCACCCGGTCGGTACCGGCCACGCTGCTCAGCAGCGTGGACAGGTTCTGGGTGATCTCGGGGGTGTGCCGGTGGGAGCCCCCCACGCCGTACGCGCTGGCGTTGCCCATGACCTCGCTGCCGAGCAGGTGCGGCTTGGCCGCCTTCCCGGCACCGCTGGTGCCCGACGCCGCGACCACGACGACGTCCGGCTCGACGAGGCCGGCGGCGACGGCCGGGGCGAGGGCGAGGGTCGAGACGGTCGGGTAGCAGCCGGGGACCGCGACCCGCGTGGCGCCCGCGAGGAGGTCGCGCTGGCCGGGCAGCTCGGGGAGGCCGTAGGGCCACGTGCCGGCGTGGTCGCCGCCGTAGAAGCGGACCCACTCGGCCGAGTCCTGGAGCCGGAAGTCGGCACCGCAGTCGATCACGACCGTGGTGGGGTCCGCCTCCTGCAGCGCCTGGGCGATGGCGCCCGACTGGCCGTGCGGCAGCGCGAGGAAGACGACGTCGTGGCCGCCGAGGGTGTCGGTGTTGGTGGGCTCGAGCACCCGGTCGGCCAGGGGCACCAGGTGCGGCTGCAGCCGCCCGAGGGTCTCCCCCGCGTTCGAGGCGCCCGTGAGGGCACCGATCTCGACCTCAGGGTGCACCAGGAGGTGCCGCAGCAGCTCCCCTCCGGCGTACCCGCTGGCTCCGGCGACAGCGACGCGCTTCCTGGACATATGCATGACCATACCGGACCGCGAATGTCTATGCGAACCCGGGTGCCCGCCGACGGGGCTCTGGTACCCCGGCGCCCCGCGACCATGCGCCCGCCCGTCGCCAGTCGCCGATCAGCGGCGAGGGGTCGGATGCAGCCGGTCAGGCCCGCTGGACCGCCCCGGTGCGCTCACCGGCGAGGGCGACGGCGGCCTCGCGGGCCCGGGCCGTCTCCTCCTCGGTCAGCGTGCGGTCCGGGGCGCGGAACCGCAGCGCGAACGCCAGCGACTTCCGGCCCTCGCCCACCTGCTCGCCGGTGAAGACGTCGAAGAGCCGGACCGACTCCAGCAGCGGACCCGCGCCCTCGCGCAGCGCCGCCTCGACGGCGGCCGCGGGCAGCCCCGCGTCGACGACGAGGGCGACGTCCTCCTTCGCGACGGGGAACGACGACAGGGTGGGCCCGCCCGGCACGTCCACGGCGGACCGCATCAGCCCGTCGAGGTCGACCTCGACGGCGGCGCTGCGGGCGGGCAGCCCGAACGCCTGGCAGACCCGCGGGTGCAGCTCGCCGGCGTGGCCGAGCTCGACCTGCCCCCGCTGGGGGTCGGCGACGGAGAGCCGGGCGCACCGGCCGGGGTGCCACGGCGCGAGCGCGGCGGACTCGACCACGAGGTCCAGGCCCAGCTCCTCGGCGACGACCCGGACCACGGCGAGCGCGTCGGCCCAGCCGGCCGGTCGGCCCTCGCCCCACCAACCGGAGCGTTCGCGCTCACCCGCCAGCACCACGGCGAGGTGGAGGGGCTGGTGCGGGACGGCCTCGAGGAGGGTGGCGAGCTCGTCCGACGAGGGACGCCGGTCGACGCCGTAGATCGGGGCCGCCCCGCGCCCGGACGGGAACGCGACGGTCGCGGTCTCGAACAGGGCCACGCCGGGAGCACCGCGGCCGATGTTGCGCGCAGCCGCCTTCAGCAGGCCCGGCAGCAGCGTCGTGGTGTACGCCGGCTCCTCCGCCGACAGCGGGTTGGCCAGCCGGGTGGTCCTGCGCCTCGGGTCGTCGGCGTCGAGGCCGAGGGCGTCGAGGGCGGCCTCGCCGACGAACGGGAAGGTCAGCACCTCGACGCAGCCGGCGCCGGCGAGCGTGCGGCCGACCCGACGACGCAGGCGCTGCTCGCGGGTGAGGCCGCGACCGGCCCGCGGGGTCGGCAGCACCGACGGGACCCGGTCGTAGCCCACGACGCGCGCGACCTCCTCGACCAGGTCGAAGGGGTCGGTGAGGTCCGGGCGCCACGGCGGGACGGTCACCGTGAGCACGTCCCCGGTCCCCTCGACCGCGCAGCCGACGGCGGTGAGGTGCTGCACGGTGGTGGCCGGCGGGACCTCGATGCCGGTGACCCGGGCCGGCAGGTCGGCGTCCACGGTGATCGTGGAGGCCGGAGGCGGCGTGCCCACGACCGTGACGCCCGGCTCGGCCGTCGCGCCGCCGTGGGAGCAGAGCAGCTCGACCACCCGGTCGGCGGCGGCCTCGCAGATGGTGGGGTCGACCCCGCGCTCGTTGCGCCGTCCCGCCTCCGAGGAGATCTTGTGCCGCTTGCCGGTGCGGAACATCGCGACGGGGTCCCAGTGGGCGGCCTCGACGAGGACCCGCGTCGTGGTGCCCGACATCTCCGTCGCCTCGCCACCCATGACGCCGCCGAGGCCGATGATGCCGGAGTCGTCGGTGACGACGAGGTCCTCGGGCGAGAGGACCCGGTCGGTCCCGTCGAGGGTGGTCAGCCGCTCGCCCTCGCGCGCCCGGCGCACGCGGACCGCGCCCTGGAGCTTGTCGGCGTCGTAGCCGTGGATCGGCCGACCGGTCTCGAGCATGACGTAGTTGGTGACGTCGACGGCCAGCGAGATGGGGCGCATCCCGGCCTGCCGGATCCGCCGGGCCATCCAGTCGGGGGTCGGTGCCGTCGGGTCGAACCCGCTGACCGTGCGGGCCACGAAGACCGGGCACCCCTGCGGGTCGTCGACGACGACGGGGTGACCGGCGTCGTCGGCGGGCGGCACGTCACGCTCGACGGGGTCGCGGTACGGCGCGTCGTAGGCCAGGGCGGCCTCGCGGGCGACGCCGCGGACCGACAGCGCGTAGGCGCGGTCGGGGTTGATCTCGAACTCGATGACCTCCTCGCGCAGCCCGAGGAGGTCGAAGACGTCCTCACCGGGCTCACCGGCGTCCGCGGGGAGCACGATGATCCCGTCGTGGTCCTCGCCGAGACCGAGCTCCCGCGCGGAGCAGATCATCCCCGCGGAGACGTGCCCGTAGGTCTTGCGCGCCGAGATCGCGAAACCGCCGGGCAGCACGCCGCCGGGCAGCACGACGACCACGAGGTCCCCGGGGGCGAAGTTGTGGGCGCCGCAGACGATGCCCTGGGGCTCACCGGTGCCGTTGGCCGCACCGACGTCGACGGTGCACCAGTTGATCGTCTTGCCGTTCTTCTGCGGCTCGGGCTCCATGGTGAGCACCCGGCCGATGACGAGCGGACCGGTGATGTCGGCGCCGGCACTCTCGACGGCCTCGAGCTTCAGTCCGAGGGCCGTCAGCCGGTCGGTGAGGTCCCCGGTGCCGACGCCGTCGGGCAGGTCGACGTGCTCGCGGATCCAGGAGGCGGGGAGCTTCATCGCTCAGATCTCCGTTCCGAAGGCGGTGGTGAAGCGGACGTCGCCCTCGAAGAACGCGCGCAGGTCGTCGATCCCGTGGCGGAACATCAGGGTCCGGTCGATGCCCATGCCGAAGGCGAAGCCCGAGTAGCGGTCGCTGTCCACGCCGCAGGCGGTCAGCACGCGGGGGTTCACCACCCCGCAGCCACCCCACTCGATCCAGCCCTCGCCCCGGCAGGTCCGGCAGCGCGAGCCGTCGAGCTCGCCGGCGCCCCGGCAGACGAAGCAGAGCAGGTCGACCTCGGCCGAGGGCTCGGTGAAGGGGAAGTACGACGGACGGAACCGCGTCGTCATGCCCTCGCCGAACATCCGGGCGGCGAAGTGGTCGAGGGTGCCCTTGAGGTGGGCCATCGTGATGCCCTCGTCGACGGCGAGGCCCTCCACCTGGTGGAACATCGGGCTGTGCGTGGCGTCGTACTCGTCGGTGCGGAAGACCCGGCCCGGGCACACGACGTAGATCGGGGGCTCGCGGGTCAGCATGGTGCGGGCCTGGACCGGCGAGGTGTGGGTGCGCAGCACGAGCCCCTGCTCGGCCGGCTCGGTCCAGAAGGTGTCCTGCATGGTGCGCGCCGGGTGGTCCGGACCGAGGTTCAAGGCGTCGAAGTTGAGCCACTCGGCCTCGATCACCGGGCCCTCGGCGACCTCCCAGCCCATCGCGACGAAGATGTCGGCGATCCGCTCGGACCCGGTGGTGATCGGGTGCCGGGCACCGACGGGCGCGCGGTCGGTCGGCAGGGTCACGTCGACGGTCTCCTCGGCGAGCATCCGCTCCTCGTGCTCGACCTCGAGCACCGCCTGCCGCTGCGCGATCGCCTGGTTGACCGCTCCACGGGCCTGGCCGATCCGCTGGCCGGCCTCCTTGCGCGCCTGGGGCGGCAGCGCGCCGATCTCGCGGTTGGCCAGCGCGAGCGGCGAGCGGTCGCCGGTGTGGTCGATGCGCACCTGCTTGAGCTCGGCGAGGTCGCGGGCGGCGGCGACGGCGGCGAGCGCGGCGTCGCGGGCGGACTCGACCTCCTCGGGCTTCAAGGGAGTGACCTCCACGGGGTCGTAGTCGGTGTTGGGTCCGGACATGCGCGCCTCTCCAGCTGGTGACCGGCCGGTCGTCGGCAAGTCTAGGAAGGAGCGCGGCCGACCCGCGCACCGGTGCGGCGCCGTGGACACCGCCGTGGACCCCGCCGTGCGCTCAGGCCGGATCCCCGCCGTCCGCGGGCCAGGTGGTGACCAGCCGGGCTCCGCCCCCGGGCGCGTCGCCGATCGTCACCGTGCCGCCGTGCGCGCGCACCAGCCCGTGGACGATGTAGAGCCCGAGACCGGAGCCGCCGCGGACCCCGCCCTTCCAGAACTTCGTGAAGACCCGCCGCCGCATCTCCTCCGGGATGCCCTCGCCCTCGTCCTCCACGGTGATCCGGACCCCCGGCGGATCGGGCTCCTCCCTCGGGCCGACCGCCTCCAGCCGGACCCGCACCGCCCCGTCGCCGTGGCGCACGCCGTTCTCGACCAGGTTGGTGAGCACCTGGGTGAACTTGTCGGGGTCGACCCGCACCTGCGGCAGGTCGTCGGCCAGGGACAGCTCGATCGCCCGGGCGGTGCCCGCCTGGACCGACTCCACGATCCGCGTCACCAGCACGCCGGCGTCCGCGGGGCGGGGGTAGAGCTGGAGCCGACCGGTGTCGATCCGGGCGACGTCGAGCAGCTCGGCGATGAGCCTGCTGAGCCGGTCGGAGTCGGAGCTGACGGTGGTCAGCATCAGCTTCTTCTGCTCGTCGCTGAGCTTGTCCCAGCGGTTCAGCAGCGCCTGGACGAAGCCCTTCACGCCCGTGAGGGGCGACCGCAGCTCGTGCGCGACCGTCGCCACCAGGTCGGAGCGCTCGCGGTCCAGCCGCGCCCGGCCACGCCCGGAGCGGAGCGTGACGGCGACCCGGTCGACCGGCTGGTCGAGGGCGGGCCGGTGGATCCGTGCCGCCACGAGCACCTCGGTGCCGTTGGCGAGCAGCCACGACTGCTCGGGCACCGCCGTCCGGGTGCTGAGGCCTTCGTAGGGCCGGTTGCAGTGCGCCCACGGCCTGCCGTCGTGGTCGCGCAGCGCCAGCACCTCGGCCAGCGGTCGTCCGATCGCGGCCGACTGGTCGATGCCGAGCATGACCGCCGCGGGGCGTGAGACCAGGACGACGTCCTGGGCGGCGTCGGCCACGACGACACCGTCGGGCAGCGAGTCGGCGAGCTCCTGGGCATCCACGTCGCCACCCTAGGTGTACCGAGCCAGGGCGCCGGCCGGCGACGGGTCAGGTCGCCGGGGCCGGGGTACCGCGGACGTCGTGCCAGCAGCCCTTCCCACCCTGCTCGTCGTCGGCGCCATGAAGTGCGGGACGAGCGCCCTCCACGACCTCCTCGACCGCCACCCGGACGTCGCGATGGCGCCCGGCAAGGAGCTGAACTTCTTCTTCGGCCCCGACCACCCGCCGCACGAGGACCCGGAAGAGTGGTGGCGCGACGGGCAGTGGCACCGCGGCCTCGAGTGGTACGCCGGCTGCTTCGACGCCGCGGCCACGGTGCGGGGCGAGTCCTCACCCGGGTACACCGATCCCTCGCACCCCGAGGCGCCGTCGCGGATCCACGCGGTGCTGCCCGACGTGCGCCTGGTCTACCTCGTGCGGGACCCCTTCGAGCGGGCGCTCTCGCAGTGGCGTCACCACGTCCGCGACGGGACCGAGCCGCGGCCGGCCGAGCTCGCCCTGCTCGACCCGGCGAGCCAGTACGTCGACCGCAGTCGCTACCACGAGCGGATCGCGCCCTACCTCGACCTCTTCGCCCGCGAGCAGCTGCACGTGGTCGTGCAGGAGCGCCTGCGCGACCACACCGACCGGGAGGTCCGCGGGGTGCTGGCCCACGCCGGCGCCGACCCCGGCCGGTGGGAGCCGGTCGGACCCTCCACACCCGCCGGCCCGACCACCACCGACGACGTGCCGCCCGGCCTGCGTGCGCGCTTCGCCGGGCGCGTGGCCGACGACGTGGCCGCGCTCCGCGCCCTGCTGGACGACCCGCTGGAGGAGTGGGGATCGGTCCCGGCCGGCCGCACGGCGGGCGTGGCGGGTTGAGAAAGGCCGGAGCGGGTACCCCGGCCACACCAGTGGTTCACGGAGAGGCAGGGCAGCACATGCGGAGGTCGACGAGCACGGCGGTGGTCACGGGCGGAGCAGGCTTCGTGGGGTCGTGGCTGTGCCAGCGCCTCCTCGCCGACGGCCACGAGGTCTGGTGCATCGACTCGCTCGTGACCGGGCGCCGCGACAACATCGCCCACCTGCTGCCCGACCCGTGCTTCACCTTCGTCGAGGCCGACGTGTGCGAGCCGTTCGACGTGCCGGGAGACGTGGACCTGGTGCTGCACCTGGCCTCCCCCGCCTCCCCCGTCCACTACCTGCGGATGCCGATCGAGACCCTGCAGGTGGGCAGCACCGGCACCACCAACGCCCTGGACCTCGCCGAGCGCAAGCAGGCACGGTTCCTCATGGCCTCGACCTCCGAGGTGTACGGCGACCCCCTGGAGCACCCCCAGCGCGAGACCTACTGGGGCAACGTCAACCCGGTCGGCCCGCGGAGCGTCTACGACGAGGCCAAGCGCTTCTCCGAGGCGCTGACCACGGCCTACCGCGACCACCGCGGCGTCGACACCGTCATCGCCCGGCTCTTCAACACCTACGGCCCCCGGATGGCCCACCAGGACGGCCGGGTCGTCCCGACCTTCGTGCACCAGGCGCTGCTGGGCGAGCCGCTCACCGTCGCCGGCGACGGCAGCCAGACCCGTTCGCTGTGCTTCGTCGAGGACACCGTCGAGGGTCTCCTCCGCCTGGCGGCGTCGGGCGAGCGCGGCCCGGTGAACATCGGCAACGACCGCGAGCTGACCGTCCTGGAGATCGCCGAGGTGGTCAAGGAGATCACCGGGTCCGACTCCCCCATCGAGTTCATCGACCTGCCCACCGACGACCCGAAGGTGCGCCGTCCCGACATCAGCCGCGCCGAGGAGCTGCTCGGGTGGCGCCCGCGCACGCCCGTGCGCGACGGCCTGAGCCGGACGGTGGCGTGGATGGCGGCCGAGCGCGCGGAGGCCGCCTCCGCCTGACGCCGGGCCCCGCGACCGGGGATCAGCCGGGGCGCACGGCCTGCCCGATCCGCGCCCGGCAGGCCGCGACCACCTCGTCGACGTCGATGGCGGCCAGCGCCGGGTCCAGCTCGGCACCGTGCGGGTCACCGGGCCCGGTCCCGTGCCACAGCACCGTGTGCGGGCCTGCGGGCGGACCCCAGCGGTGCGGCGGGGTGGGGCCGAAGAGCAGCACCGAGGGGCGGCGGTACGCCGACGCCAGGTGCGCGGTGCCGGTGTCCCCCGAGACCACCAGCCGCGCGTCCGCCACGAGCGCGGCCAGCTCGGCGAGGTCGGTGCGCCCCGCGAGGACGGCGCCCGCCGGCAGGCCGGCGCGGCGCCGTACCTCCTCGGCCAGGGGCTGCTCGTCGGCCGTGCCGGTGAGCACCACGTCGTGGCCGTCCCCGGCCAGCGCCCTCGCCACGGCGGCGAACCGGTCCGCGGGCCAGCGCCGGCTCGGGTAGGCGGCCCCGGCGTGCACCACGACGGCGCCCGAGGCCGCAGGGGCGACCCGTGGGACGGCGATCGTGACGTCGTCGGGGTCGGTCGCCACCCCGAACGCCTCGGCGACCAGGCGACACCAGCGGTCGCGCTCCTGCTCCTCGGGGTCCCACCGCGAGGGGCCGCCGTGGAAGGCCACGACCCGGGCCGGCGCGAGCTCCTCGACCAGCCGCCGGCTGGCCGGTCCGTTGCCGTGGAGGTCGACCGCTACCTCGGGCGGCGCACCGGACCAGGCGACCGGCGCGAGCTCGGCGGTGGGGAGGTGGGTGTCGACGGCGTCGACCAGCGCGACGAGCGGCGCCAGCACCCCGGGCGCCGCGAGCACGAGCTCGTGCTCGGGCACGGCCCGGCGCAGCGCCTTGAGAGCGGGGACGCCCGCCAGCATGTCGCCGAGGCCGATCGCGCGCAGGACGAGCGCGCGCGGCCTCATCGGGTGGCGCCCACCCGCTCGGCGGCCGTCTCCACCAGGCCCGTGGTCGACCGCCCCTGCAGGTAGGGCAGCACCACGGACTGGCCACCCCACTCGCGCAGCAGCGCGGCCTCCGGCAGGTCGACGCCGGCGTAGTCGCCGCCCTTGGCCCAGACGTCCGGGCGGATGCGCCGCAGGGCCTCGGTCGGGGTGTCCTCGTCGAAGACGACCACCGCGTCGACGGGCTCGAGCGCCTCCAGCACGCGGGCCCGGTCGGCCTGCGGGACGAGCGGTCGGGCGGGCCCCTTGAGGCGGCCCACCGACGCGTCGGAGTTCAGGCAGACGACGAGGCAGTCGCCGAGCGCGCGGGCCGCCTCCAGCGTGGCGACGTGGCCGGCGTGGAGCAGGTCGAAGCAACCACCGGTGGCGACGACCGTGCCGCCGGCGGCACGGACCGCCTCGACCCTCGCGAGCCCTCGGGCGACCTGCGGCGCGGCACCCTGCCCTGCCCGGCCGAACGACGCGGCCCCGCCTTCGGCCACGAAACGCGCCGCGGCCAGCACGGCGGCCTGGACCGCCTCGGTCGTCACGGCGCCGGTCGCGAGCGCACCCGCGGCCGCGCTGGCGAACCGGTCACCCGCGCCACACGGGTCCGACGCGCCGACCCGGGGCGCCGGGACGACCGACGGCGAGGACTCCCCGTGGCTCAGCAGGGCGCCACCGGCGCCGAGCGTCACCGCCACCGCGTGGACCGACCAGCGCTCGACGAGCGCGGCGGCGCGGGCGCTGACGGTGCCGAGCGACGTGCGCGCGTCAGCGCCGACGTCGCCGGCGAAGTGGGCGGCCTCGTCGCGGTTCGGCGTCACCAGGCGCACGCCGGGCACCGGCGCGGCGCCGCGGGGGTGCGGGTCCCAGACGACCGGGACCGTGGCCGCCGCCGTCTCCAGCGCCTGCCGGACGACGGGTGCGGACGTCAGCCCGCGACCGTAGTCCGCGACGAGGACGGCCCCCGCGGTGCGGATCGCCTCGACCGCGGCCTCAGGCACCTCTCCCAGGTGCCCCGTCGCGCCGGAGTCGAGGCGCAGCAGGGACTGCCCGGAGGAGCGCACCCGCCGCTTCACGGGTGTGGAGCCGTCGTGCGGCACGGCGACGAGCCGGACGCCGTGCTCGGCCAGCAGGCCGGAGAGGCGCTCACCGTCGTCGTCGGCGGCGATCGCGGAGACGAGGACGACCTCGTGGCCGTCCGTGGCGGCCAGCGCGGCGGCCAGCCCGGCCCCACCGGGCCGGGCGTGCTCGGCCAGCTCGTCGAGGACCGGCACCGGGGCGTCGGGGCAGAGCCGGCCGGCGCGCCCCTCGAGGTCGACGTCGAGGAGCGCGTCCCCCACGACGACGAGCGGACCGCGGCTCACGCGCCCGCTCCCCGGCTGCGGACCAGGTCCTCGTGCGACATCCGGGTCCGCGAGACGCCCACGTCCAGGGTGCGGTCGAGCGCGGCACAGGTGATGTGGAGGGCGACGAGGTGGAGCTCCTGCACGGTCGCGGTGTACGGCGCGTCGACGGCGCACACCTCGTCGGCCACCTCGGCGAGCGGGTTGGGCCGCGGCCCCGTCATCGCCCACACCTCGAGGCCGACGTCGCGGCCCCTCCGCGCGGCGGCGACCATGTTCGGGCTCCGGCCGCTGGTCGACATCAGCACCAGCACGTCGCCGGGCCGGCCGTGGGCCTCGACCTGGCGGGCGAAGAGCTCCTCGGGCGGGTAGTCGTTGGAGATGGCGGTGAGGCTGGAGGTCTCCGCGCTCAGGCAGATCGCGGAGAACGGACCCCGGTCCTCGCGGTAGCGACCCACCAGCTCGGCGGTGAGGTGCTGCGCCTGGGCCGCGCTGCCGCCGTTCCCGGCGGCGAGCAGGCGACCGCCCCCGTCGAGCACGCTGGCCAGCCGGACACCCCAGGCGTCGACCAGGTCGACGCACGGGCCGAACCGCTGGAGCGCGGAGGAGAGCTCCTGGAGGTGCTCGTGGTCGCAGGGGGTGTGCAGGGGACGGGTCGTGCTCATCGGGTTACCTCCGAGGTCAGGCGCGCAGCCGCGCCGACGAGTGCTTCATAGACGTTCTCTGTCTGCTCGACGACGCGCCGCCAGTCGTAGAGCTCCATGGCCCGCTGGCGCCCAGCCCTGCCGTACGCCGCACGGCGCACGTCGTCGGACAGCAGTGCGGTGAGCGAGGCCGCGAGGGCCCCGGGGTCGCGGGGCGGCACCAGCTCGCCGGTGACACCGGGGACGACCGTGTCGAGCAGGCCCCCCACGGCCGAGCCGATGACCGGACGACCGCAGGCCATCGCCTCCAGCGGCACGATCCCGAACGGCTCGTACCAGGGCACGGTCACCACCACGTCGCTGCTCCGGATCAGCTCCGGCACCTCCGGACGCGGCAGCGCGCCCGTGAAGACGACCCGGTCGGCCACCCCGAGCTCGTCGGCGAGCGCGCGGAGCCGGCACGCCTCCGGGTCGACCGCGAGCGCCTCGGACGCCGGTCCGCCGGCGACGACCAGCTCGACGTCGGGGACGGCGGCCACCGCCCGGATGGCGTCGTCGATCCCCTTGCGTGCCACGAGACGGCCGATCACCAGGACCCGCCGACGGCCCGTCTCGCCCCGGCGCGCCCGGCCGGGCCGGAACTGGTCGACGTCGACGCCGCAGGGCACGACGCTCGCCCGCGACGCGTCGAGGCCCAGCTCGCCCAGCTCACGCACCTCGTCGGAGCAGGTGGCCACCACGTGGTCGACCTCCCGGCACAGCCGGCGCTCCAGCTCGACCCGGGTCGGCGGACTGGTGTCGTCGGCGCCCTGCCAGCGGCGCTTGACCGAGCCGAGGGCGTGGAAGGTCTGGACGACGGGGATGCCGCGCTCCGCCGCCGCGTCGAGGGCCGCGAGCCCGCTCATCCAGAAGTGGGCGTGCACCAGGTCCACGGGCTGCCGGCGCCACTGCTCGCGCAGGCACTCGGCGAACTCCGGCATGTGCGGGAGCAGCTCGTCCTTCGGCAGCGCGGTCGGCGGACCGGCCGGCACGTGGTCGACCACGTAGCCGTCGGGGGCGAGCACCCGCGTCGGTCCGTCAGGACGGTCCCGCCTGGTGTGCACCACCACGTCGTGGCCGCGTCGGACGAGGCCGGCCGCCAGGGCCGCCACGTGCACGTTCTGGCCGCCGGCGTCGACCCCACCGAGCGTGGCCATGGGATTGGCGTGCTCGGACACGAGCGCGATCTTCACGGGATCCTCCTCAGGGTCGGGCGGGCGGAGTGGGCCGGCTCGGCCCACTCCCCCGGCGGCCCGCTCAGGGCCGTGACGGCGGCGACCACCTCGGCAGCGGTCACCGACGCCAGGCACGGGTGCCCGGGGACCGGGCAGGTCGTGGCACGGCTGCCACGGCACGCGGCGCGCTGGTCACCCAGCACGACACGCCTCGAGGTGTACGGCGCCCACCGCGCGGCGGGCACGGTCGGCGCGAAGAGCGAGACCACGGGCACCCCGACGGCCGCAGCCAGGTGCGCGGGGCCGGTGTTGCCGACGACCACGGCCTGCGCCCCGGCCAGCAGGCCGGCCAGCTCGCCGAGGTCCGTGCCGCCGCCGTGGTCGAGGCCGCCCCCCGCGGCGACGTACGCCGTGAGCTCGCGCTCCTCCGGGCTCCCGGTCACCACGACGGTCACCCCGTCGGCCGCCAGGAGCTCGCACAGCTCGCGGTAGCGCTCCGCCGGCCAGGCGCGTGCCGGCACCGACGTCCCCGGGTGCAGCACGACGTACGGACGGGCGGGTGCCTGCACGGGTGGCGTCCGCACCGCCAGGCCACCCTCGTCGCCGGCCGGGAGCTCGTACCCGCAGGCGCGGGCCAGCGAGAGCGCCCGCTCGGGCTCCGGCACGTCCTCGTCGAAGCGGTGCCGCAGGTCGAGGAGCGACCCCGGGTAGTCCTCGCTGATGGCGCCCACCCACGGGATGCCGGCGAGGCGCAGCAGGAGGGCGGTGGGCAGCGCGGACTGGTGGAAGGAGGTGAAGACGACCGCCCGGTCGAACCGGCCCTCGGCCAGGCGCGCGACGAGCCCGTCGACGTCGGACCGGTCGACCGGTTCCGGCTCGGGGTCGATCCAGGGCGCCCGCCAGCACAGCACCTCGTCCACCGCCGGGAGGAGCTCGGCGGCGGCCCGGCCACGAGGGCCGCACAGCAGGGTCAGGTGGTCGGACCCGGCGGCGAGGGCGCGGACGGCCGGGCCGGTGACGATGACGTCCCCGAGGCTGTCCAGCCGGACGGCGAGGGTGCGGGTCACCACTCCCCACCGACCATCGCGTCCACGGCCGCGGCGAGGGTGGCCCGCACGTGCCGGGCACGCTCGACCTCCTCGGTCCGCGTGACCGGCGTGGGGACCAGGAAGCCCACCGCACCGGCGGCCTCGGCCGCGAGCACGTCGGACTCGATGTCGCCGACGAGCACCGTCCGGGCGGGGTCGACGTCGAGCTCGGCACACGCCTGCTTCACCATGCCGGGGGCCGGCTTCCGGCAGCCGCAGCCGTCCTCGGGGCCGTGCGGGCACAGCAGCACGACGTCGAGCGGCCCGAGCAGCTCCTCGACCCGCGCGTTGACGGCATCGGCCTGCTCGCGGGTGATCAGCCCGCGGGCGATGCCGGACTGGTTGGTGACCATCCCGAGGCGTACGCCGAGGGAGCGCAGCCGGTCCAGCGCCTCCCGGGCCCCCTCGACCGGCCGCACCAGGTCGGGGTCGCCGTTGTAGGGCACGTCGTGCACCAGCGTGCCGTCGCGGTCGAGCAGGACCAGGTCCGGCACGCCCCGCCAGGGCCCCGCCCCACGGTGCCGCAGGATCCCGCGCACGGAGTGGTACGTCGCGGCGAACGGGATCGCAGCGCTCGTCAGGAGCATCCGGCGGACCTCACCGCGGTCGCGCGGGCCCGGCTGGATGCGCGCCCAGGCGAAGTCCGCCGTCCCGGCCAGCCACGCGGCCCCGGCCGCCAGGGCGGTGCCGCGCCGACCGGAGACGGCAGCGGCGACCGAGAGCGCCCCGGCAGCCACGATCGCGACGTGCCGCGGGCGCCGTCCCAGCGGTGCCTCGGCCCGGACGTGCCAGTCCGCGCCGTGGACGGCGCGCATGAGGTAGTCGTCGGCGTTGCCGGCCTGCTGGCGCAGGCTGGCCCAGTCGTCGGCCGGTCGGACGGGGTGCACGGTGAGCCGGGACCCCTGCAGCACCCGCCCACGGTCGGCACCCAGGCGCAGCGCCAGGTCGGCGTCCTCGCGGAAGGCCCGCGGGAAACGCTCGTCGAAGCCGCCCACCGCGGCCAGGTCGCGTCGGCGGTAGGTCAGGTCCGCGGTGATCCAGCGGGCCGTCTCCAGCCCGGCGGTCCCCCGCTCCCAGTCGGTCGGCCGCCGGTCCTCGGGCAGGGGCACCCGGATCCGCCCCTCCGAGCCCACGGCGTCGCGGGACGTCGCGAGCTCCAGGTCCACCCGGAGCCGCTCGTGCCAGCCCTCGTCGGGGAGCACGTCGTCGTCGAGGAACGAGACCCACGTCGTGCGCGCGTGGCGCCAACCGATGTTGCGCGCCCGGGCCGGTCCGCCGCCCCCCGCGCGCACGACCCGGAGGTCGAGCCCGTGGCCGGGCCCGAGCCCGCGGTCCAGGTCGGCCCGGAGCGCCTCCGCCAGCCCCGGACCTCCCGGGCGGTCGTCGACGAGCACCACCGGCACGTCCAGCGGCACGGTCTGGCCGGCCAGCGAGCGCAGCAGCGCGACGAGGCTCGGCCTCCCGACCGTCGGGACGACGACGGTCGTGTCGAGCGGCGCGCGGTGCTGGTTCACCCGCGGCCGCCTGCCGCCGTCCTCCGCCGTACGACGAACGGGCCGATCGCGAGCATGGTCACCGGCGCGGAGCCGAAGCACTCGAGGGCGTCGCGGGGGTCGTCGACCATCGGCCGCCCCGCGGTGTTGAGGCTGGTGTTGATGACGACCGGCACCCCGGTGCGCTGCTCGAACTCGGCCAGCATCCGGGCGACGAGCGGCTCGTCGTCGGCGTCGACGGTCTGCACCCGGGCGGTGCCGTCGACGTGCACGACGGCGGGGATGCGGTCACGCCACTCGGGTGCCACGTCGTGGACGAAGAGCATGTACGGCGAGGGCAGCGGCCCGCGGCTGAAGATCTCCGCCGCCCGCTCGGCGCGGACCATCGGGGCGACCGGGCGGAACTGCTCACGCCCCTTGACGTCGTTGAGCCGCTCGAGGTTGGCCTTCCGGCCGGGGTGGGCGAGCAGCGAGCGGTGCCCGAGCGCGCGCGGGCCGTACTCGCTGCGCCCCTGGAACCAGGCCACGACGCCGTCGGCGGCCAGGCACTCGGCCACCTCGACGGCGACGTCGGCGGGTCGCTCGTACGGCACCTGCGCCGTCCGCAGCCAGGCCTCGATCTCGTCGTCGGAGAACCCGCGGCCCAGGTCGGCGCCGCGCATGGGCGTGAGCGGGTCGCCGTGCGTGTAGGCGTGGTGCAGTGCGCTGCCGAGCGCCGTGCCGGAGTCGCCGGCGGCGGGCTGGACCCAGACCGACTCGTAGCCGGTCTCGGCGTGCAGGCGGGTGTTGGCGACGCAGTTGAGTGCGACGCCCCCGGCGAGGGTGAGCGTGGTGCCGCCGGTGCGGCGACGCAGCCACTCCGCCAGCTCGATGAGCACCTCCTCGAGCCGGGTCTGCACGGTGGCGGCGAGGTCGGCGTGGTCCTGGGTCCACTCCTCGCCCGGGGCGAGCCGCTTGGCCAGTGCTCCCCAGTCGACGCCCTGGGTGCGGAAGCCGCCGTTGCCGTCGGCGCGCACGAGGTCACGGATCTCGTCCATGAACCGCGGCGTGCCGTAGGAGGCCATCGCCATGACCTTGTACTCGTCGGAGGAGCGGAGGAAGCCCAGGTGCTCGGTCAGGTCCTCGTACAGCAGGCCGAGGGACTGCGGCAGCTCCTGCGCCGCGTGCACGGTGAGGTCGCCGCCCTCGTACCGGCCGGCGAGGTGGCTCGCGCACTCGCCGCGCCCGTCGAGCACGAGCACGTCGGTGTCCGGGTGCGGGGAGGCCAGGGCGCTGCTCGCACCGTGGGAGACGTGGTGCGGCACGAAGCGGACGATCGCGGGGTCGAGGCCCGGGAGCGCGGTGGCGAGGAAGCCGGGTGCCTGCCGGGCATAGGTCTGGCGGAGGTGGTCCCAGGGGTCGAAAAGGCCCATCTCCTCGGCGGGCCGGGCACGATCGGGATCGTAGGAGTAGGTGACGGCGTCGAGGTCGGAGACGTCGAGGCCGGCGTGCTCGAGGCACCAGCGCGCCGCCAGCTCGGGCTGCTCCCACGCGGCGAACGGCACCGGGCGCTTGCCGTGCTTCCGGCGCGAGAACCGCTCCTCCTCCGCTGCGGCGACGGTCACGCCGTCGACCACCAGGGCAGCAGCAGGATCGTGGAACAAGGCGTTGATGCCCAGGACCTTCACGCGCACTCCTTCACGTCTCGGCACGTCGGTTGGCGTAGCGGTTCCCCGGTCAGCGGCGGGCAAACCCCTTCTGACCTGCACTGGTAGCAGCGCTTTCCTCCCGAAGGGTGAATGGCGCGCGACGGGTGGGGAACCGTCGCCCCGTGCCTCGATCCGCCTCCTCCCGCCCCAGTCCCGCCTGATGCGCGTCCTGCTCTGGCACGTGCACGGCTCCTGGACCACGTCGTTCGTCCAGGGCAGCCACGAGTACGTCCTCCCCGTGACGCCCGACCGTGGCCCCGACGGCCTCGGCCGCGCGCGCACCTGGGACTGGCCCACCAGCGTCGTCGAGGTGGCCCCGGAGGACCTCCGGGCCGCGGAGGTCGACGTGGTGGTCCTCCAGCGGCCGCACGAGGCCGAGCTCGTCGAGCAGTGGCTCGGCCGCCGACCGGGCGTGGACCTGCCCGCCGTCTACCTCGAGCACAACACCCCCCTGCACGGCGAGCCCGACGTCCCCGACACCCGGCACCCGATGGCGGACCAGGACCTGGTTCCCATCGCCCACGTGACCGGCTTCAACGAGCTCTTCTGGGACAACGGCGCGGCGCCCACCACCGTCATCGACCACGGGATCGTCGACCCGGGACACCTGTGGACCGGCGAGCTGCCGCACGCGGCGGTCGTGGTCAACGACCCCGTCCGCCGAGGGCGCTCGGTCGGCACGGACCTGCTCCCCGACCTGCTGGCGGCAGGTCCCGTGGACGTCTTCGGCATGCGGGTCGACCAGCTGCCGCCCGCCGACGGGCTCCGGACCCACGAGGACCTGCCCCAGGCGCGGATGCACGAGGAGCTGGCGCGCCGCCGGGTCTACGTCCACACCGCACGCTGGACCTCGCTCGGCCTCTCGTTGCTGGAGGCCATGCACCTCGGCATGCCGGTCGTCGCACTGGCCACCACCGAGGCCGCCGTGGCGGTCCCGCCGAGCGCCGGCGTGGTCACCACCCGCCGCAGCGAGCTCCGCGAGGCCGTCTCGCACTTCCTCGCCGACCCGGCGGCCGCCGCGGAGGCCGGACGGCACGCCCGCGCGCACGCCCTCGAGCACTACGGCCTGCCCCGGTTCCTCGAGCGCTGGGACGAGCTCCTCGCCGAGGTGGTCCGGTGAGCGCCCGGGTCACGACGGTCATCGCCACGCGCGACCGGTGGCCGGACCTGCAGGTCTCGCTGCCGCACCACGAGGGCCCGGTCGTGCTGGTCGACAACGGCTCACGCGACGGCACACCCGCGCACGTCCGCCGCGACTTCCCCCACGTCGAGGTCATCGAGCTGCCGGCGAACATCGGCGCCCCGGCGCGCAACGTGGGCGTCGAGGCAGCCACGACGCCGTACGTCGCCTTCGCCGACGACGACTCGTGGTGGGCGCCGGGCGCCCTGGACCGGGCCGCCGCCGTGCTCGAGCGCCATCCGCGGCTGGCCCTCGTGCACGCGCGCATCCTGGTCGGCCCGGAGGAGACGCTCGACGGCCTCTGCGCCGAGCTGGCGCACAGTCCGCTCCCCCGCTCGCCGGGCCTTCCCGGGCCGGCCGTCCTCGGCTTCATCGCCTGCGGCTCCGTCGTGCGCCGGGAGGCGTTCCTCGAGGTCGGCGGCTTCGATCCCGTCGTCGAGTTCGCCGGCGAGGAGGAGCGCGTCGCGCTCGACCTGGTCGCCCGCGGGTGGGACCTGGCCTACGTCGAGGACGTCGTGGCGCACCACCACCCCTCGCCCGTTCGCGACGCCGACGGCCGTCGGCGCACCCGGGTGGTCCGCAACCGGCTGCTCACCGCCCTGATGCGGCGCCCGTGGCCGGTGGTGCTGGGCGAGGCGGGCACGACCCTGCGGGCCGGCGACTGGCCCGCGCTGCGCGGCCTGCTCGAGGCGGTCCGGCGCTCGCCGCGGGCGTTGGGCCGACGAGACGTCGTCCCGGGCCGCGTCGAGGACCTGTTGGCACTCCTGTCCTGACCCCGGCCCGCGGCGACGTCAGGGACGCGGGTTGGTCCGGCGCCACGGCTTCTCGTCGCGCCGGTGGCCGGTGGCCGCCAGGCAGCGCCGGCACACCGAGCTCACCCGGTCGGCGTCGCGGCCGGTGGCCGGTTGCACGTCGAGCCAGTCGACGTGGGAGAAGCGACCGAGCCGGGCCTTCTTCGTCGGGATGCCGCAGAGGGTCTGGTTGGTGCCCGGGAGCCACGCGTGGACCTCGCCGGCAGGCGACCGGATCCCGTCCGGGTCGGTCCAGGTGTCGGTGGCGGCCACGGCTGCTCGCATGCCCGTCGGGTTGCCCGGCGGCGGGCGGCCATACCTCCGGTGCGCTCCGCTCAGCGTCGCTGGGCGCGCGCCGAGGAGTACAGGCAGAGGGCGGCCGCGGTGGAGAGGTTGAGGCTCTCGGCGCGGCCGTGGATGGGGATGCGGACCCGGTGGTCGGCCAGCGCCGCGAGCTCGGGGGGCAGCCCCCAGGCCTCGTTGCCGAAGAGCCAGGCGGTCGGCCGGGACAGCAGGTCGCCGGCGTCGTCGAGGTCGACCTCGCCCGAGCCGTCCGCCGCCAGGACCACCAGGCCGGCGGCCTGCGCGGCACGCACGGCCGCGGCCGCGTCGCGCTCGACGGCGAGGGGCAGGTGGAAGAGGCTGCCCACGGTGGCCCGCACCGTCTTGGGGTTGTAAGCGTCGACCGAGTCACCGGCGAGCACGACCAGGTCGGCACCGGCGGCGTCGGCGCAGCGGATGACGGTGCCGGCGTTGCCGGGGTCGCGGACGTCGGCGCACACCGCGACCAGGTGGCGCTCCGGCTCCAGCAGGTCGCCCAGCGGCCGGTCGAGGTGACGGCACACGGCGACCACGCCGGCCGGGGTCACGCTGTCGCTGAGCGAGGCCAGCGCACGGTCGTCGACCAGCGTCCACCGCGCCCCCGCCTCGGTTGCGGTGTCGGCCAGGGCGGCGTGGGTCGCGGTCGCCGTCGCGGTGGCGAACACCTCGACGACGCACCCGGGGACCTCGAGGGCGCCCTGGACCGCCTTCGGGCCGTCAGCGAGGAACAGCCGCCGCTCGGTGCGTACCGAGCGGCGGCTGAGCCTGCGTGCGTCCTTGATCCTGGCGTTGCCCGCGACCAAGGGCTGGTCGGTCGTCAGGCCGAGGCCTCCGCCTTGGGGGCGTTGACGTCCTCCGGCAGCGCGTTCTTCGCGACCTCGACGAGCGCGTTGAACGCCGCGACGTCGTTGACGGCCAGCTCGGCGAGGATCTTGCGGTCCACCTCGACGCCGGCCAGGTTGAGGCCCTGGATGAAGCGGTTGTAGGTCATCCCCTGCGCGCGCGCCGCAGCGTTGATCCGCTGGATCCACAGCTTGCGGAAGTTGCCCTTGTTCTTGCGCCGGTCGTTGTAGCTGTAGACCAGCGAGTGGGTGACCTGCTCCTTGGCCTTGCGGTACAGGCGCGAGCGCTGGCCGCGGTAGCCGCTGGCGCGCTCGAGGGTCGTACGGCGCTTCTTCTGGGCGTTCACTGCCCGCTTGACGCGTGCCATCTGTCGTGCTCCTTGGTGCTCATGGGTCCAGGTGGGTCCGACCGGTCGGGCCGGCTGTCCACCGAGGTACGGGTGGGGGCGAGGTCAGAGACCCAGCATCTTCTTGGCGCGCTTGACGTCGGCCTTGGCCAGCTCGACCGTGCCGGTCATCCGGCGGGTCACCTTCGAGGGCTTCTTCTCGAGGTTGTGGCGCTTGCCCGCCTTCTCGCGCAGGATCTTGCCGGAGCCGGTCACCTTGAAGCGCTTGCTGGCACCCGAGTGGGTCTTGTTCTTCGGCATCTGTTGTCTCTCTCTCGTCGTCCTGCCGGAGCACGGTGGCGCCCCGGCGGAAGTTCTCGGGTCTGGCCCGACCCGCTCAGGCGTCGATCTCCGGGTCGAGGTTCTCGGAGCGGCCGCGCTCCTTCTTCTGCGCGACCGGGCCGGCGGCGTGGGCCGCGTCGCGCTCGGCGCGCTCGTCGGCCTCGGCGGCGGCACGCTCAGCCGTCTTGGCGTCCTTGGCGGCCTGGACGTCGGCCTTGGCGTCGGCCTTCTTCTTGTGCGGGCCGAGCACCATGATCATGTTGCGGCCGTCCTGCTTGGGCGCCGACTCCACGAAGCCGAGGTCGGTGACGTCCTCGGCGAGCCGCTGCAGCAGCCGGAAGCCCAGCTCGGGCCGGTGCTGCTCGCGACCGCGGAACATGATCGTGATCTTGACCTTGTCGCCGGCCTTCAGGAACCGCACGACGTGACCCTTCTTGGTCTCGTAGTCGTGCGCGTCGATCTTCGGACGAAGCTTCATCTCCTTGATGATCACGTTCGTCTGGTTCCGACGGGCCTCACGGGCCTTCTGGGCGTTCTCGTACTTGAACTTGCCGTAGTCCATGAGCTTGCAGACCGGCGGGCGCGCCATCGGCGCGACCTCGACGAGGTCGAGGTCGGCCTCCTGCGCGAGGCGGAGGGCGTCGGCCGTCGGCACGATGCCGACGGTCTCGCCGTTGGGTCCAACGAGGCGGACCTCGGAAACCCGGATCCGGTCGTTGATACGAAGCTCGGTGCTGATGTGTCCTCCTGGTGGCTACGTGGCCGGAGTCCTCGCACGCCCCGGTGTCGGACCGGAAATGACGAAAGGCCTCCGCTGACGCAAGCGGAGGCCTTCACTGCCCGTTCGCCACGGGTGCACGCCACGAGGTGCGCACGCCACGGCCGGAGCCTTCAGGACCGGACCCGACGACCTGTGACCGGCGGTGCTGCTGGTGCCGGGCGGCGGTCGGTGCGGGTGGGAGACGGATGGTGCTGGTCCCCGCTTGTGGATCGGCGCCCTGGGCCAGGACACGCCTGGTCCGGGGCACTGATCGGTCAACAAGGAAGGCTAGCGGATCATTCCTCCGTCGGCCGAATCCAGGCCGACCGCTCCCCCACGCGCGCGAGCGTCCACCCGGCCGCCAGGGCACGGAGGTCCTCGCCCTCCACGACGACCCGGACGGGGCCGGCCACGTCCACGAGCAGCGCCGCCGCGCCCTCCTGCACGGCCGCCTGGGCGGCGAGCTGGGCCGGTACCGGCACGGGACGCGCCGCGGGGTCCCACGCCGCCATCGCGGCGGTCCCCGAGAAGGCGAGGAGCGCGCGCCGGCCGTCGGCCCCGGTCAGCAGCACCGCCGCCATGTCCGACGACTTGTCCCGGGCCAGGCCCTGCTCGTCGAGCTCCACCTCGCCCAGCACCGCGACCACCGGCACCAGGAGCCGGCACGCGGTCAGCGCGCCGAGCACCTCGGGGTAGCGGCGGGCGTCCGCGGCGTACGACGTGGTGGCGGCGACCAGCGCGGCCGGCGGCTCCCCCGTGTCGTCCGGGAAGCCGGGGCCCAGCAGCCGCCGCTGCCCCTCCGGCTCCTCGCCGCCGCCTCGGGGCACCTGGTCACCGACCTGATCGTCCACCCTCCCACCTTCTCACCGCCCCCTCTGGCACGCTGGAGGGGTGGACGACGCGACGTGGGCCGCGCTGGCCGTCACCCTGACCCTCCTCGGAGCGGTGTGGACGTGGCACGCCTTCCGGCGCCGCGGCACGGCCGCGGGCCTGCGGGGCGCCGGGCTGACCCTGCTGCCGGTGGCGGCCTACCTCACCGACACCCTCGAGATGTTCACCCGCATCGGCACGGCCGTCGGCGACTGGGTGGCCGGCCTGGCGCTGAGCCCCAGGGTCTGGGCCGGCATCGCCGTGGCCGGCGTCGCCGTCGCCCTGCTGGTGGTCTCCGGGCTCCTGCGGGACCGTGAGCGGTCGCGGGCGCTCGGCAAGGGTCCAGCGGCGAGCCCGCCGGCGGCCGGCCCGGAGCGCGGCGAGCCGGCCATCGGGTCCGGCGGCGACGAGGAGATGGCGGAGATCGAGGCGCTGCTCCGGCGGCGCGGGATCTCCTGACCTCCGGCCGCCTGGCGCACGAGCGCCTCCCGGCACCCTAGGCTCGGCGCGTGGACCACCACGACACCTCCGCCCGCGACCGGCTCTGGGCCCGGCTCACCGGTGCGGCGGCCGCGCACGGCGGCCCTCTCAGCACCCCGGCCATGGTCGTCGACCTCGACGCCTTCGACGCGAACGCCGCCGACCTGGTGCGGCGGGCGGCTGGAACGCCGATCCGGGTGGCGTCGAAGTCGGTGCGGGTGCCGGCGCTGCTCCGTCGCGCGCTGGCCACCGACGGGTTCGCGGGGGTGCTGGCCTACACCCTGCGAGAGGCGCTGTGGCTGGAGGAGCACGACGTGAGCGACGACGTCGTCCTCGCTTATCCCACCGTCGACCGGGGCGCCCTGCAGCGCCTCGTCGAGTCACCGTCCGCTGCCGCCCACGTGACGCTCATGGTCGACGACGTCGCGCACCTCGACGTCGTCGACGCGGTGCGGTCCTCACGCGCCGTGCCGGTCCGCGTCGCCCTCGACGTCGACGCCGCGCTGCGGATCGCGCCGCGGGACCGGCAGATCTCCACCATCGGCCCGCGACGCAGCCCCCTGCACCGTGTCGACGACGTGGTCCGGCTCGCCCGCGCGGTGCTCGACCGCCCCGGCTTCCACCTCGTCGGCGTGATGACCTACGAGGGCCAGGTCGCCGGCGTGCCCGACGACGTCCCCGGGCAGCGCCTGCGGTCGAGCGTCGTACGCCGCATCAAGCACGCCTCCGTCGACCAGCTGGCGGTCCGCCGGGCCGAGGTCGCGGCCGCACTGCGCCCCCTCGTCGACCTGGAGCTGTGGAACGCCGGCGGCACGGGCTCCCTCGAGTCCACCGTCGCGGACCCCGTGGTCACCGAGGCGACCGCCGGCTCGGGCCTGCTGGGACCGACCCTGTTCGACCACTACCGCGCCTTCGACCCCCGGCCGGCCGCGTTCTTCGGGCTGCCGGTCGTCCGTCGGCCCGGCTCCGGGGTCGTGACCGTCCACGGCGGGGGGCTGGTGGCCTCCGGCCCCGCGAACCGGGACCGCCTGCCCACGCCGTGGGCCCCGGCCGGGCTGGCGCTGACCGGCCTGGAGGGCGCCGGCGAGGTGCAGACGCCCCTCACCGGGGCCGCTGCCGACCGGCTCCGGATCGGCGACCTCGTGTGGTTCCGGCACGCCAAGTCCGGCGAGCCGTTCGAGCACACCGACCGGGTGCACCTGCTGGCCGGCGACCGCTTCGTCGACGAGGTGAGCACCTACCGTGGTGAGGGCCTCGTCGGCTGAGGCCGCCGAGGTGGTGCTCGCGCTGCTGCGCGAGCGTCGGCCCACCCTCGGCGACGGCCGGCTGGTCTGCATCGACGGCCCGGCCGGCTCCGGCAAGACCACGCTGGCGGCGCGGCTCGCCGCCCTGGCGCACGCCCCGGTCGTGCACATGGACGACCTCTACGACGGCTGGGACGGCCTGCCGCGGGTGGCCGACCAGCTCGGCACCCTCCTCGAGCCGCTGGCCCGCCGGGAGCCGGGACGCTACCGGCGCTACGACTGGCACGCCGGCGCGTTCGCCGAGACCGTCACCGTCCCGCCTGCCCCGCTGCTGGTCCTCGAGGGCGTCGGGTCCGGGTCCGCCGCGTGCTCCCCGCTGATGACCGCCCTGGTCTGGGTGGAGGCCCCGCCCGACCTGCGGCTGCGGCGTGGCCTGGAGCGGGACGGGCCCGAGGTCGAGCCGCACTGGCACCGCTGGACCGCGGCGGAGGCGGCGCACTTCGCCGCGGACCGCACGCGCGAGCGGGCGGACGTGCTGGTGGACGGAACCGGCGAGCCGCCTGCCCGCCACACGCGCTGAGGCCACCGCACCGGGTCGCGCATAGGGTGGCCCGCGTGCTGGCTCCGAGTGGTGAACAGTTCGACATCGAGGGCGGCGGCTACCGCGCCGTCGTGACCGAGAGCGGCGCCGCCCTGCGGGTGCTGTCCTACCGCGGTCGCGACCTCGTCGACGGCTTCCCCGAGGACCAGATGGCCTCCGGCGGCCGCGGCCAGCTGCTGGCGCCCTGGCCGAACCGCGTCCGGGACGGTCGCTACTCCTTCGGTGGGCACGAGCTGCAGCTGCCGCTCACCGAGCCGCGGCGCGAGAACTCCTCGCACGGACTGGTCCGCTGGGCCGCCTGGACCGTCGAGGAGCACACCGGCCACTCGGTGTCGTTGCAGTACCGGCTCATGGCGCAGACCGGCTATCCGTGGACGTTGGACCTGCACGTCGCCTACGACCTCTCCGCCGACGGCCTCACCGTGACCCAGACGGCCACGAACACGGCCGGCGAGGCCGCGCCGTACGCCTCCGGGGCGCACCCGTACCTCCGGGTCGGCGAGGGGCCGGTCGACACCCTCGAGCTCACCGTGCCCGCGGCGACGCGGCTGCTCACCGACGACGAACGGCTGCTGCCGGTCGGACGGGAGGAGGTCGAGGGCACGCCGTACGACTTCCGCGTCGCCCGTCCGCTCCGCGCGACCGCGCTCAACCACGCCTTCACCGGCCTCGACCGTGACGACGACGGCGTCGCCACGGTGCTCCTGCGGGACCCGGGGACGGGCGACGGCGTCGCGCTCTGGGTCGACGGGCACCACGGGTGGCTGCAGCTCTACACCGCCGACGACGTGCCCGCGACGGCTCGTCGCTCGCTCGCCGTGGAGCCGATGACCGCCCCACCCGACGCGTTCCGCTCCGGCGAGGACCTGCTCGTCCTCCGCCCGGACGAGACCGTCTCGGTCGTCTGGGGCGTGCGGGCGCTCGAGGCCTGACCGAGGCTTGACCGGGGTCCCGTCAGCCGGGCGGGTCGGCGACGAGCGCGCGCAGCTCGCGCACGGCGCGCCGGGAGCGCTCGCCGTCGGACCCCTGGATCCCCAGGGCGGACGCCGTGCCGCCGTCGGCCAGGTCGAGGGTCACCCACGGGGCACCCGGCGGGAGGTGCACCGCGACGACCTGCGGCCAGGAGTACTCACGCCGGCGGAAGCCGTTGACGACGACGAGCCGGTCCCGCTCGGCTGTCACCCGGGAGCGCATCAACCCGAAGAGGATGAGCAGTCCCAGGAGCACGAACCCGATCACCGTGGCGCGCTGCAGGAGCGTGAAGGCGGCCCGGGTCTCGGCGTCGAAGGTCAGCCAGGCGGCGGCGAGCACCGCGACCAGGCCGAGACCGAGGACGGTGCCGACCACCCGCGGGCCGAGCGGGCGCCAGGTGCGCGGCAGCGCCGGCGGCGCAGCAGGCACGGGCGGGCGCTCAGAGCCGGCAGGCATGGATGTCGGTCAGCAGGATGCCGCGGGCACCGAGGTCCCACAGCTCGTCCATGAGCCGCTGGGCGCCCGCGCGCGGGACCATGGCGCGCACGGCGACCCAGCCCTCCTTGTGCAGCGGGGAGACCGTCGGGCTCTCGATGCCGGGGGTGAGCGCCACGGCCGCGGCGACGCGCTCGCTCTCGATGTCGTAGTCCATCATCACGTAGCTGCGGGCCACCAGCACGCCGTCGAGGCGCCGCTTGAAGATCTCGAAGCCGGCCGGCGCCTCACCGGCCCGTGTGACGAGGACCGCCTCGGACTCCAGGATCGTCTCCCCGAAGACCTCCAGGCCCGCACGACGCAGCGTCGACCCCGTCTCCACCACGTCGGCCACGACGTCGGCGACGCCCAGCTGGATGCTCGTCTCGACCGCGCCGTCCAGGCGGACGACGGTGGCGTCGATCCCCTGCTCCTCCAGGAAGGTGCTGACCACGCCGACGTAGGACGTGGCGATCCGCGTGCCGGCCAGCTCCGACAGCTGGGTGTAGCGGCCGGCGGGCCCCGCGAACCGGAACCTGCTCCGGCCGAAGCCGAGCGGGCGCACCTCGGCGGCCGTGGCGCCCGAGTCGCGCAGCAGGTCCCGGCCGGTGATGCCGACGTCCAGGGTGCCCTCGCCGACGTACAGCGCGATGTCGCGGGGGCGCAGGTAGAAGAACTCGACGCCGTTCTCGGTGTCGATGAGGGTCAGCTGCTTGGCGTCCTCGCGCTGGCGGTAGCCGGACTCACGGAGGATCTCCGACGCGGACTGGGAGAGCGCGCCCTTGTTCGGGACGGCGACTCGGAGGAGGGACATGGCGGTCCTTGTCAGAGGTGGGCGTAGACGTCGTCGAGCTCGAGCCCGCTGGCGAGCATCAGGCACTGCGCGTGGTAGAGCAGCTGGCTGATCTCCTCCGCGGCGCGTTCGGGCCCCTCGTGCTCGGCGGCCATCCAGGACTCGGCGGCCTCCTCGACCAGCTTCTTGCCGATGGCGTGCACGCCGGCGTCGAGCTGGCGGACGGTGCCCGACCCCGCGGGGCGGGTCCGGGCCTTCTCCTGCAGCTCCGACCACAGCTCGTCGAACGTCTTCACGGGCGACCAGCCTAGGCCGTCGACGTGCCGGCACGTGTGGCGGGCCGTGGGCCGGGGAGGCGCGTGGCGGCGAAGCGTGCTCCCAAGACCCGTCCTGATACCGTCGGGGGTATGCGCAGCACGCTGTCGCTCGAGGCGCAGCGCCGTCGCTACCACGTCGTCGTACCCGTCGCCGCCGGGCTCGTGGCGATCTTCGCCGGGCTCCTCCTGCCGAGCGTCCCCGCCGACGTCCGCGAGACCGCGAGCGCCGTCGGTCTCGTCCTGGCCGGGGGGATCGCCGGAGTGGGCTGCCTGCTGCGCGCGCGGCTCTCCGTCGGGCGCAAGGCGCGAGCCTGGTGGCTCTTCGCCGCGGCAGCCGGCGCAGCGGTGGTCGGCAACCTGTGGGTTGCCGCGACCGGCGCGTCCCTGACCGGGGAGCCCGCGCTGGCCAGCGACATCAGCGTCGCGGTGGCGCTGGCCTTCTCGATCGCCGGGATGCTCTCCTTCCCGACCGCCCGACGCCGCGGCAGGGACCTCGCCATGATGGCCCTCGACGCGGTCGTGGTCGCCTCGGCCGTGCTCATCGTCGCGTCGGTGCTCGTCTACCAGCAGCTCCTGGACGCCGGCGACGGCTCCTGGGGCGAGCGGGTGTGGACCCTGTTCGTGCCCTTCCTCGAGGTCGCCCTCGTGACCATCGGGCTCCTGCTGGTCGTGCGCGCCCGTGGCCGCAGCCGGCCCGCCCTCGCCCTCCTCGCGGTCGGGTTCCTGCTCTACGCCGCGACGGACCTGAGCTACGCCGTGCGGGTCGCGGAGGGGACGTTCGGCTTCGGCAGCCCGGCCGACCTCGGCTGGATCGCCGGCTACCTCACCATCGCCGCCGCCGCCTGGTACCCCGCCCGCCCCGGCGACGGTGCCGGCGAGGAACGGATCGCCAACGCGGACGCTCGCGACACCGTGCTGCTCTTCCTCGTGGTCGGCGTCGCCTTCCTCGTGCAGGTGCTGGCGGGTGACACCGGCGACGTGGACGGCCCGCAGCGCCTCCTCTGGCTGGCGCTCGGGCTGAGCGTGGCCGCCCGCCAGGTGCTGCTCACCGTCGACAACGCCCAGCTGCGGCGCGGGCTCGAGCGCCGGGTCGCCGAGCAGACCGCCGACCTCCGGCGGCTGGCGCGACAGACGGAGGTGCTCCTGACCTCGGTCGGTGACGGCATCTACGGCGTCGACGACCGCGGGTCGGTCACCGCCGTCAACCCCTCGGCCGCCCATGCGCTGGGCTACCGCCCCGACCAGCTGCTCGGCCGGTCCGCGCACGACCTCTTCCACGCCCCGCCCGCGGAGCGGGCGGACTGGTCCTACGCCGAGTGCTACATCGCCCAGGCGATCCGGTCGGGCAGGGTCACGTCGGCGGAGGAGGACGTCTACCGGCGCTCGGACGGCACGACGTTCCCGGTCGAGATCACCGCCAGCCCGTTGGTCGACGAGGAGACGGTCACCGGCGCGGTGGTGGTCTTCCGAGACGTCACGCAGCGGCGCGAGGTGGACCGGCTGAAGAACGAGTTCCTCTCCGTCGTCAGCCACGAGCTGCGGACGCCGTTGACGTCCATCCACGGCACGCTGACGCTCCTGGCCGCCGGCCACCTCGGCGACCTGAGCACGACCGGCACGTCCATGGCGCACACGGCGCTCGAGAGCACCGAGCGCCTCACCCGGCTCATCAACGACATCCTCGACCTCGAGCGGATCGAGTCCGGGGCCCAGGCGGTGACGCTGGGCCCCGTGGACGTCCCCACGATCCTCGGCACGGCCGTCGCCGAGATGACTCCCATGGCCGAGGCCGCCGCGGTCCGGCTGGAGGTCGAGGCGGCCCCGGTGCAGGTGCTCGCCGACGACGACCGGGTGGTGCAGATCCTCACCAACCTGCTCCACAACGCCATCAAGTTCTCCCCCGCCGGCGGGCGGGTGACCGTGAGCGCGGCCGCGCAGCCCAGCGGCGACGCGGTGCTCTTCCGGGTGCAGGACCAGGGTCGCGGCATCCCCGCCGACCAGGCCGCCGCCGTCTTCGACCGGTTCCACCAGGTCGACTCCTCCGACGCACGACAGGAGGGCGGGACCGGTCTCGGTCTCGCGATCACGCGTGGGATCGTCGAGCGGCTCGGTGGCCGCATCTGGGCCGAGAGCGCGCCCGACGGTGGTGCGAGGCTCAGCTTCACCCTGCCGGTCCCCCGTCCCCCGGCTCCCTCCGACGGCTCGGTCCCCACGACGGCCCTCGAGATCCCTCGCACCGAGAAGGAGCTTCGTTGACCGAGCCCGAGACCGAGACACCGTCCGGCACCGCCCGGTTGTCCATCACCGTCCGCGCGGCCACCGGGAGCGGACGCACGCCGCTGGCGGCCTACGACCAGGCGCTGCTCCATGCGGGGATCGGCAACTTCAACCTCATCAAGCTGTCCTCGGTGATCCCACCGGGCAGCGACGTGAGCGTCGTCGACGATCCTGGCGCCGTCCACCTGGCGGGGGGCCACGGCGACAAGCTCTACTGCGTGCAGTCGGCCGCGTTCGCCGACCTGCGCGGCGAGACGGTGTGGGCCGGGCTCGGCTGGAGCGCCGACGCCACCACGGGCGGGCTCTTCGTGGAGCACACCGGCGGCAGCGAGGAGTCGCTGCGCGAGCAGGTCGAGCTCAGCCTCGCCGACATGGATGCGAACCGCGGAGGGGGATACGGGCCGGTGCACGTCGCCAGCACGCACGCCCACTGCACCGACCTGCCCGTCTGCGCGCTGGTCGTGGCGGCGTACACCGTCGAGGACTGGATGCCGAAGGAGGGACCACGTGGCTGACGGTCGGACCGCCGCACGGGCCGGCGTCGACATCTCCGTGGAGTCGGAGCTCGACGAGGCCACCACCACCGCGTACTGGGAGCTCTACCGCGAGACGTTCGCGGAGCTGGAGACCCGCGCGGTGGCACGGCAGCTCCTGCACGAGCACGAGTTCCGCGAGGAGATGGGCGACCCGCGGGTGATGAAGTACGTCGCGCGCAACCACGGCGGCGAGGTCGTCGGCCTCTCCACGCTGACCCGCGACCTCACCACGGTCCCGTGGATCGCCCCTGGCTGGTACGCCCACCACTACCCCGAGCAGACCGCGCGGGATGCCGTCTTCTACCTCGGCTTCACCCTGGTGCGCGGGGACCAGCGGCAGGGGCGGGTGCTGTGGGCGATGATCGAGCGCATCGTGGAGCTGCTCGCGGCCGAGCGCGCGGTCTGCGGCTACGACCTGTGCAAGTTCAACGACCAGGTCATCGGCCTCGGACCGGGGACCGAGGCCCTGCTGAAGGCGAACGCCGCGGTGGACGTGGCGACCGTGGACGTCCAGACGTACTACGCGGCGTCCTTCGCCGGACCGCTCCCGGCCGACCAGCCCGGAGCGGTTCCTCCCGGAGCGGCGTCGCCCTGATGCCGCGTGCGCTCGTGGTCGACGACGACGACGCGATCCGGGAGCTCACCATGGTCGCGCTGGAGACCGTCGCCGGATGGGAGGTCGTCACCGCCGAGGGCGGGGAGCCGGCGCTGGCGCTCGCGGTCGAGCACCAGCCCGACGTCGTCGTCCTCGACCTGATGATGCCGGACATGGACGGCCGCACGACCTTCCAGCGCCTCCAGGCGCAGCCGGCGACGGCGCACATCCCCGTCGTGCTGCTGACCGCCAAGGTGCAGGTCGGCGACCGCCAGGTGTGGGACGACATGGCCGTGGCCGGGGTGATCCCCAAGCCGTTCAACCCGTTGACGCTCGCGACCGACATCGCAGCCCTCGTGGGGTGGCCGTGACCGGCCGGCTGGAGGTCCCCGGGAGGCGACCGGGCCGGGTCAGCGGCCGGTGATGCCCCGGAGGGCCCGGGCCGTCAGCAGCGCCGCCGTGGTCGCCTCGTAGCCCTTGTCCTCCCGCGAGCCGGGCAGGCCGGCCCGGTCGCGGGCCTGCTCGTCGGTGTCGCAGGTGAGCACGCCGAAGCCGATGGGGGTGCGGTGGTCGAGCGCGACCCGCGTCAGGCCGTCGGTCGCCGCCGAGCAGACGTAGTCGAAGTGCGGGGTGCCGCCCCGCACCACCACCCCGAGGGCGACCACCGCGTCGTACCCCTCCTCGGCCAGCGCGGCGGCCACGACGGGCAGCTCGAAGGTGCCCGGCACCCGGACGACGGTCGACTCCCCCACCTCGTGGGCGTCCAGTGCGCGCTCGGCCCCGGCCAGCAGGCCGTCCATCACCTCCAGGTGCCAGCTCGCCGCGACGACCGCGACGCGCAGGTCGCTGCAGTCGACCGGCTCGAGGACAGGTGCTCCGTGACCGCTCATCGCTGGTCCTCCTGGGTGGTGCTCGGGGCGGGCTGAACGGACGTCAGGCCCGGCAGGACGTGGCCCATCCGGTCGCGCTTGGTGCGCAGGTAGGCGAGGTTGTGGTCGTTCGGGTGCGGGGTCAGCGGCACCCGCTCGGCGACCGGCACGCCGAAGTCCTCGAGGCTGGAGACCTTCTCGGGGTTGTTGGTGAGGAGTCGCACGCTCCGCACGCCCAGGTCGCGCAGGACCTGGGTGGCCGTCCCGTAGTGCCGGGCATCGGCGGGCAGGCCCAGGTCGAGGTTGGCGTCGACGGTGTCCCGCCCGCCGTCCTGGAGCTGGTAGGCCTGCAGCTTGGCTACCAGGCCGATCCCCCGGCCCTCGTGGCCCCGCAGGTACACGACGACGCCCCGCCCCTCCTCCACGATCCGGGCCAGCGCCTCGTCCAGCTGGGGACCGCAGTCGCAGCGGTGGCTGCCGAAGACGTCGCCGGTCAGGCACTCCGAGTGCACCCGTGTCAGCACCGGCTCGTCCCCGGCCGAGCCCAGGTCACCGTGGACCAGCGCGATGTGCTCGGACCCGTCCACGGTGATCCGGTACCCGTAGGCCGTGAACTCGCCGTGCCTCGTCGGCAGGCGCGTCTCCGCGACCCGCTCGACGAGGTTCTCGTGCCGCCGTCGGTAGCGGACCAGGTCCTCGATCGAGATCATGGCGAGGCCGTGCTCGTCGGCGAACTCCCGCAGCTCCGGCGCCCGCTTCATCGTGCCGTCGTCGTTGACGACCTCCACGAGGACGCCGGCCGGGGTCAGCCCCGCCAACGTGGCCAGGTCGACCGCGGCCTCGGTGTGCCCGCGGCGCACCAGCACCCCGCCCTCGCGGTAGCGGAGCGGGAAGACGTGGCCGGGCCGGGTGATCTCCCACGGCTCGGTCGCGGAGTCCGCCAGCACGCGGACGGTGTGCGCCCGGTCCGCCGCCGAGATGCCCGTCGAGACCCCGTCGCGGGCGTCGACCGAAATCGTGTACGCGGTGCGCAGCCGGTCCTTGTTGTGGGGCGTCATGAGCGGGATCTCGAGCCGGTCGAGCATCTCGCCGGGCATCGGCACGCAGATCACCCCGCTGCTGTGCCGGATCGTCCAGGCCATGAGCTCCGGCGTCGCCCGGCTCGCGGCGAAGATGATGTCGCCCTCGTTCTCCCGGGTCTCGTCGTCGACCACGATCACCGCGCGCCCCGCGGCGATGTCCTCGATCGCCCGCTCGACGCTGTCGAGGCGGACGCTCGCGTGCTGCGGCGTGGCCGGGCCGGGGGCGCCCGTGCTGCTGGGGCTGCCGCCCGGGGTGCTGGCGGGGATGCTGGTCATGCGGCTGCTCCTTCGGCGATCAGCTCGGGGGTGCCTCCGCGCGTAGAGCGCTCGACGCGCCACCAGGCGAGGAAGCCGACGACGCAGAAGGCGCCGTAGAAGAGGTACATCGCCGCGGTGGGGTAGAACCCGGCCCGCAGCAGGGTGGCCACGCCGACGACGTCCACGGCGATCCACACCAGCCAGAACTCGACGTACCCGCGCGCCATGCCGTACGTCGCCAGCATCGAGCCGGCCAGGATCCACGCCTCGGTGGCCGGGCCCCAGGAGCCGAGCCGGCTGACCAGCAGGTACGCCGCGGCGTACCCGACGACGGCGAGGCCGAGCAGGCGCAGCCGCTCGGCCGGGCTCGCCCAGCGGGGCTCGACCGCCGGGCCGCCGCTGTCGCGGTTCGCCGCCCACCGCCACCAGCCGTAGGCGCTGAGCACGGCGAACATGACCTGGCGGCCGGCCTGGCCCCACAGCGGCTCGGTGACCGCTCCGCTCAGCTCGCCGCTGACGAAGACCGTGAAGAGCAGGACGTTGCCGACCAGCCCCACCGGCCAGGCCCACACCAGCCGGCTCATGCCGAGCAGCGCGCTCGCCAGGCCGAAGACGTTGCCGACCACCTCGGGCACCGACAGGTAGCCACCGCCCACGGCGATCTCGCCGTGCAGCAACCACTCGAGCATCAGGACGCCTCTCCGGTGGCGGCGCCGAGCCGGGCGCCGAGCAGCTTCTCGACGTGCTTGGCCAGCACGTCGACCTCGAGGTTGACCCGGTCGCCGGGGGCCCGCGTGCCGAGGGTGGTGCGCGCCAGCGTCTCGGGGATCAGGCTGACCGTGAACCAGTCCTCGGCCGCGTCGACCACCGTGAGGCTCACGCCGTCGACCGTGATCGACCCCTTCTCGACGAGGTAGCGCGACAGCCCCGCCGGCAACCCGACCCGGACCAGCTCCCAGTGGGCGCTGGCGGTCCGCTCGAGGACCTCGCCGACGCCGTCGACGTGGCCCTGGACGATGTGCCCGCCCAGGCGGGTCGCGGCCGTGACGGCCCGCTCGAGGTTGACCCGGTCGCCGGGGCGCACGCCGTGCAGGCTGGTCCGGTCGAGGGTCTCCTGCATCAGGTCGGCGGTCCAGGTGTCGGTGGTCCGCTCCGCCACGGTGAGGCAGCAGCCGTTGACGGCGATCGAGTCGCCCAGCGCGGCGTCCTCGAGGACGGTGGCGGCCCGGACGGTCAGCCGGACCGCGTCGCCCTGGTCCTCGACCGCGGCGACCGTGCCCAGCTCCTCGACGATCCCTGTGAACATCAGCGCTCCTCGCTGGCGTGGTGCGGCGCCATGGTGAGCCGCACGTCGGGCTGGTCGCCGGCGGCGACCGGCTCCAGCACGGTCACGTCGGTGACCGTGGGGCGGAACGCGCTGGCGATGGTGGTGATTCCGAGGTCGCCCACGGCGGACGCGCCCGCGCCGAGCAGGACGGGCGCGACGTAGGCGACGACCTCGTCGACCAGGCCCGCCCGCAGGAACGACGCGGCGAGCGTCGGGCCGCCCTCGAGGAAGACGTGCTGGCGGTCGTGCGCCCGCAGGGTGGCGAGCGCCTCGTGGGGGTCGCGGGTGCGCAGCAGGAGCGTCTCGGCCTGGCCGTCGAGGACGCGGCGCCCGGCGTCGAGCTCGCGCAGGCCCATGACGGCGCGCAGCGGCTGTCGGGCGAGCGGGACGTCGTCGGCGTCGCGGACGGTCAGCGCCGGGTCGTCGGCGAGCACCGTGCCGGTCCCGACGAGGACCACGTCGGCGCCGGCCCGGAGCCGGTGCACGTCGAGCCGGGAGGCGCGGCCGGAGATCCAGCGGCTGGTGCCGTCGGCGGCCGCGCTGCGGCCGTCGAGCGTCGTCGCGAGCTTCCAGGTGACGAACGGGCGTCCGTGCTCCACGGCGAAGGTCCAGCTGCGGTTGAGAGCGCGGGCGTCGTCCTCCAGCAGCCCGTGCTCCACGTCGATGCCGGCCGACCGGAGGGTCGCCCGACCGCCCGCGGCCACGGGGTTTGCGTCGGACTGGGCGAAGACCACCCGGCGCACGCCCGCTGCGACGAGCGCCTGCGCGCACGGGCCGGTGCGACCGGTGTGGTTGCACGGCTCGAGGGTCACGACCGCGGTCGTGCCGCGTGCCGCGGCACCCGCCTCCGCCAGCGCGTCGGCCTCGGCGTGCGGCGTACCGGCGCCGCGGTGGTGCCCCTCCGCGACGGTCGAGCCGTCGTCGGCGAGCAGGACGCAGCCCACGCGCGGGTTGGGCCCGAGCGGTACGCCGGGCGTGGCGGCGAGCTCGAGGGCGCGAGCCATCGCGCGGCGCTCCGCGTCGGTGAAGGTCATCGCCTGGCCCCTGGTCCTGTGTCCGGTGCGCTCACGGACTCCGGGGGCGACGGCGGCTCGGCACGTCGCGTGCCGTGACCACCTGCGTGCGCTTCCCATCCGGACTTTGACCGTCGGTCCAGGATTCCCACCTGGTCAACCGGTCACTGGCGGTGACCGGGTCGCGGACTTCTGAGCGGAGCGAGTGCGTCCGTCCAGTCACCGCCGGCTCGGAATTTCACCGACCCCAGAGCACGCGAGCGTGTTGCTCGTCTGGTGCGGCAGTCTGCCACAGCGGTCCGGCGCGGTCGCCGTGACCACGCCCACACCGCGGCGTGGCCCGCGCTCAGCTGCCGTAGACGGGCTCGGGCGCGGGGGCCTCCGTGATCAGCTCCCGGAGCACGCCGCCGACCTCGGTGGCCTCCCACCGCGAGCCCTTGTCCCGGGCCGGCCCGTGCGCCCAGCCGTTCTCGAGCGTCACCTTCCCGCCCTCGATCTCGATCACCCGGCCGGTCACGTCGCCCGCCTCCTCGGAGGCCAGCCACGCCACGACCGGGGAGTTGTCCTCGGGCTCGGGCATCGCCGAGGTGTCGAACGCGCCCTCGGTCATCCGGGTGCGGGCCACCGGGGCGATGGCGTTCACGGTCACGCCGTACCGGCCGAGCTCGGCCGCCGCGACCAGCGTGAGCCCGGCGATGCCCGCCTTGGCGGCGGAGTACGTCGCCTGGCCGATCGAGCCCTGGAGCCCGGCGCCCGAGGATGTGTTGACGACGCGGGCCGCCCGGGTGCGACCGGCCTTCGCCTCGCTGCGCCAGTACGCGCCGGCGTGGCGCAGCGGCGCGAAGTGTCCCTTGAGGTGCACGCGGACGACGGCGTCCCACTCCTCCTCGGAGGTGTTGACGAGCATCCGGTCGCGCACGAAGCCGGCGTTGTTGACGAGCACGTCGAGGCCGCCGAAGGTGTCGATCGCCTGCTGGACCATCGCCTCGGCAGCCGCGAAGTCCGCCACGTCGGCGCCGTTGACCACGGCCTCGCCACCCATCGCCTCGATCTCGGCGACCACCGACTCGGCCGGGGTCTCCCCGGTGCCGCTCTGCCCACTTCGTTGGCCGGCCAGGGAGACCCCGTAGTCGTTGACGACCACCTTGGCGCCGTGCCGGGCGAGCTCCAGGGCGTGCGCCCGGCCGATGCCGCGGCCGGCGCCGGTGACGATCGCGACGCGGCCGTCGAGGAGTGTGCTCATCAGGGTTGCTCCCTCAGGTGGGCGGACAGGAAGACGGGCGGCTCGCCGCCGCCGTGGCACTCGACGCGGGCGCCGGAGACGTAGGAGGCGAGGTCGCTGGCGAGGAAGGCCGCCACGTGGCCGACCTCCTCGGGTCGCGCCATCCGGCCCAGCGGGATGGTGCGCTCGATCGCGGCCACGCCGGCGTCGCCGCCGTAGTGGTCGTCGGTGTTCTCGGTGCGGCAGAGCCCGACGTCGATGGCGTTGACCCGGACCCGCGGGGCCCACTCGACCGCCAGCGACCGGGTGAGCGAGTCGAGGCCGGCCTTCGCCGCGCCGTACGCCGCGGTGCCCGGCGAGGGCCGCGTCGCGGAGACCGAGGAGATGTTGACGATCGCGCCGCCGGTGTCCTGCTGCTGCATCACCCGGTTCGCCGCCTGCGCGGCCACGAGCGGAGCGGACAGGTTGAGTCCGACGACCTTGTCGTGGAAGCGCGGCGAGGCGGTCGCCGCCTCCGCGTACGGCGCCCCTCCGGCGTTGTTGACCAGGACGTCGAGGCGTCCGTGGGAGGAGACGATGCCCTCGACGAGCTCCGCGACCGCGTCGGGGTCGCGCACGTCGCAGACCCGGTGGGTGGTCCCGGGGACCGGCGCCGAGGCGCTGCGGGCGCAGGTCACCACGGCTGCTCCGGCGGCGCGGAAGACGTGCGTGATGCCGAGCCCGATGCCCTTGGACCCGCCGGTCACCAGCACCACGCGCCCGGTGAGGTCGAGGGTGAGAGACATGGCCGCACCGTACCAAGCAAGTGCTAGGTTGGCATCCATGCCGACCACCTCGGAGCTCCGCGCGGACGGGATCCGCGTCATCACGATGGACCACCCACCGGTCAACGCGCTGACGGTGCAGGGCTGGTTCGACGTCGCGACCGCGCTCGACGAGGCGAGCCGCGACATGGGAACCCACGTGGTGGTGCTCCGGGCGGAGGGTCGCGGGTTCAACGCCGGCGTCGACATCAAGCAGATGCAGCACACCAGCGGCTTCGACGCGCTGATCGGCGCCAACAAGGGGTGCTACGCCGCCTTCAAGGCGGTCTACGAATGCGCGGTCCCCGTGGTCGCGGCGGTGCACGGCTTCTGCCTCGGCGGCGGGGTCGGCCTGGTCGGCAACGCCGACTGCGTGGTGGCCAGCGAGGACGCCTACTTCGGCGTGCCGGAGGTCAACCAGGGTGCGCTCGGCGCCGCGACCCACATGGCACGGCTGGTCCCCCAGCACCTGATGCGCACCCTCTACTTCACCGCGCGCACCATCAAGGCCGCCGACCTCGTCCAGCACGGGTCGGTGCTCGAGGTGGTCCCCCGGGAGCGCCTCGACGACGCCGCGATGGCCGTCGCCGGCGAGATCGCCGCCAAGGACACCCGGGTGGTCCGGGCCGCGAAGGAGGCGCTCAACGGCATCGACCCGGTCGACGTCCACAAGAGCTACCGGTTCGAGCAGGGCTTCACCTTCGAGCTCAACCTCGCCGGCGTCAGCGACGAGCTGCGGGACACCTTCGCCGGCACCGAGAAGGCCGCCGGCGGGACCGCCGGCACGGCCGCCACGAGCAAGGAGAGCACGTGAGCAAGGGACCCCGCGACAAGCGGATGACCATCGACGAGGTCGTCGCCGAGCTGCACGACGGCATGACCATCGGCATCGGCGGCTGGGGGCCGCGGCGCAAGCCGATGGCCCTGGTCCGGGCCATCCTCCGCAGCGACCTCAAGGACCTGACGATCGTCAGCTGGGGCGGCGCCGACGTCGGCCTGCTCGCCCGCGCGGGGAAGATCCGCAAGCTCGTCTTCGCCTTCGTCTCCCTCGACTCCGTCCCCCTGGAGCCGAGCTTCCAGAAGGCGCGCCAGGAGGGGTCGATCCCGGAGCTCGTCGAGCTCGACGAGGGGATGTTCCAGACCGGCCTGCGCGCGGCGGCGCAGCGGCTGCCGTTCCTGCCGATGCGGGCCGGCCTCGGGTCGGACGTGCTGGTCAACCAGCCGTGGATCACGACGGTCACCAGCCCGTACGACGGTCCGGACGGCGTGCGGGAGGAGCTGGTCGCCGTGCCGGCACTCCACCTCGACGTCGCGCTCGTCCACCTCAACCGCAGCGACCGGCACGGCAACGCGACGTACCTCGGGCCGGACCCGTACTTCGACGACCTCTTCTGCATGGCCGCGGACCGCGCGTTCGTCTCCTGCGAGCAGGTCGTCGACACCGCGGGGCTGACCGTCGACACGCCCGTCCAGCGGCTGCTGCTCAGCCGGATGATGGTCTCCGGCGTCGTGGAGACGCCGAACGGCGCGCACTTCACCACCTGCACGCCCGACTACGAGCGCGACGAGAGGTTCCAGCGCGCGTACGCCGCCGCGGCCGGCGGGTCCGACGAGGAGTGGGCCGCCTTCGAGGAGCGGTTCCTGTCCGGTGACGAGGACGCCTACCAAGCGGCGGTCGCCGCGTTCGCCGAGGAGGGCAAGTGAGCACCGTGACCCGTGCCGACGTCTGCGCGGCCGCCATCGCCGACGCCTTCCGCGACGACGGGGAGATCTTCGCCAGCCCGATGGGGATGCTGCCGATGCTCGGCGTGCGCCTGGCCAAGCTGACGTCCAACCCGGACCTGGTCATCAGCGACGGCGAGTCGCTCTTCCTCGCCGGCGTCCCGCCGCTCTTCGCCAAGGCCGACGTCGTCGAGGGTTGGATCCCCTTCCGCCGGGTCTTCGACGTCGTCGCGTACGGCAAGCGCCACGTGATGATGGGCGCCACCCAGGTGGACCGCCACGGCAACCAGAACATCTCCGCCATCGGCGACTGGGCCAGGCCGAAGCGGCAGCTGCTCGGCTCCCGCGGAGCGCCCGGCAACACGGTGAACAACCGGACGTCGTACTGGGTGCCCAAGCACTCCACCCGGGTCTTCGTCGAGCAGGTCGACATCGTCTCCGGCGTCGGCCCGAAGCGGGCGGCCGAGGCCGGCCCCGCCGCGGCCCGCTTCAACGACATCCACCGCATCGTCACCAACCTCGCCGTCCTCGACGTGCGCGGCGCGGACGACACCGTGCGGCTGCTCTCGGTCCACCCGGGCGTGAGCGTCGAGGAGGTCCGCGCGACCACCGGGTTCGAGCTGGAGGTGCCCGCCGACGTGGCCACCACCCGCGAGCCGAGCATGGAGGAGCAGGTCGTCATCCGCGAGGTGCTGGACCCCAAGGGACTGCGCTTCAAGGAGGTCCCGCAGCCGGAGGCAGCACAGGAGCGGAGCCGGTGATCGAGCAGCTGGTCCGCACGCCCCTCACCGACCTCACCGGCGTGCGGCACCCGGTCGTGCAGACCGGCATGGGCTGGGTCTCCGGCCCGCGCCTGGTGACCGGGACGGCGAACGCCGGCGGCCTGGGCATCGTCGCCAGCGCCACCATGACCTTCGCCGAGCTCGAGCAGGCCATCGTCGAGGTCAAGGGCCGCACCGACCAGCCGTTCGGCGTCAACCTGCGCGCCGACGCGAGCGACGCCGCCGACCGGTGCCGACTCCTGGTCGACCACGGCGTCAAGGTCGCCTCCTTCGCGCTCGCGCCGAAGCCGGAGCTGATCGCCATGCTCAAGGAGCACGGCGTCGTGGTGATGCCCTCGATCGGTGCGGCCAAGCACGCGGTCAAGGTGGCCTCCTGGGGCGCCGACGCCGTCATGGTGCAGGGCGGCGAGGGCGGCGGCCACACCGGCCCGGTGCCGACGACGCTGCTGCTGCCCACCGTCCTCGACGCCCTGCGCGACGCCGGCAGCGACATCCCGGTGGTGGCGGCCGGCGGCTTCTTCGACGGCCGGGGGCTCGCGGCCGCACTGACCTACGGCGCCGCGGGCGTCGGCATGGGCACGCGGTTCCTGCTGACCCGGGACAGCGCCGTCCCCGACGCGGTCAAGCGGCTCTACCTCGAGCGGGGGCTCACCGACACGGTGGTCACCGCGAAGGTCGACGGCATGCCGCACCGGATGCTGCGCACCGACCTCGTGGCGGAGCTCGAGGAGACCGGCGCCCTCAAGCGGCTCGGCCCGACCGTCCGCCGGACGCTGGAGTTCAAGCAGCAGTCCGGGATGAGCTGGGTCGGCCTGGCCCGGGACGGGCGGGCGATGCGCAAGGCCCAGGGCCGCACGCTGGCGCAGATGGCGTTGGCCGCCAACACGCCGATGATGCTGAAGGCCGGGCTCGTCGAGGGCGACACCGACGCCGGGGTGCTGGCCAGCGGCCAGGTCGTGGGGCTGATCGACGACCTGCCCACGTGCGAGCAGCTCATCGACCGGGTCGTCACCCGCGCCGCCGAGGAGCTGCGCCGGGGCGCGTCGTACCTCGTCGACGGGGGCGTCGACGGGGGCGTCGACGGGGGCTGAGCCTCCGCAACGGTCCGGACGGGCCGGGCGGGGCGGGCCGCTCAGCGCGGGGGCAGGTGCTCCAGCACGGTCCCCCGCGCCCCGCCCCACTGTCCGTCGGCCCGGAGCCGGTCGTAGATCTCGTACTCCGGCGCGAAGCGCTCCTCGAGCCGCGCCCGCACCGCGTCGGAGAGGTCGAGGTCGTCGCGGCGCAGGCTGGCGTTGGCGACCGGGAAGCTCAGCGTGCCGCCGAGCTTGTCGTTGAACCAGCCCTGCCAGACCTCGGCCGCCTCGTGGGCGAAGATCCGGTCGACGCCGACGGCGCCGTCGTGGCCCAGCACGAAGCGCGACGGACGGCCGGTGACCACGCCGTTCTCCGTCGAGCCGGCGAGGTAGGCCTCGGCGTACTCCTGGAAGGAGATGCCCCCGGTGTAGTTGCGCTTGAGCGGCCGCCCCTGGCGGCGCCGCAGCGCGTCGAGCTTCTCGGGCTCGAGGTGTTTGGGGTCGCTGCGGTAGCGCCACCACGAGTGCAGCCACGAGACCGGCTCGCGGAACAGCGTGACGACCTCGTAGGCGTCGCGCGGGTAGCCGGCCGCGCGGAGGAGGGGTCGCAGGTGCTTGTCGAAGGTGCGGTAGGTCATGTGCTTGAGGCGCGGGTGCTCGCGGGCCAGCATCTCGGCACGGGGCGCCAGCGTCCGCTGCAGCGAGGTCGAGGCGCACTTGGGGGCCGAGAGCACGACGAACCCGTGACCGGGCAGAGCAAGCATCCGTACCTCCTACAGATCCGACCTCGACACCCTACGCAACCCGCGCCGTCCCTAGACTGCCGCCATGAGCCAGCAGCAGGAGCCCCGCCGCGCGCGCCACCTGCTTGACCCGGCGAACCCTCGACCGCCGGCTCCGCGCCGTCCGAACGGCATGAGCATCGAGACGGTCCAGCGCTACGTGCTCTCCGCCCTGGCCGCGACCACGATCCTGCACCTGTCGGTCGGCCTGGTGATCGCAGGACTGGTGATCGACGACAGCGAGCGGGCCTCCCAGATCGGGCTGTGCGTGCTCGGCGGCGCCTTCGGCGTCATCGCGGTGGCGGCGGCGCTGGCCATCCACCGGCGCAACCCGCTCTCCCCGTGGCTGCTGGCCGGGACCCTGCCGGGCATCGTCGGCGTCTGGCTCGTCCTCCGCTGACCCGACCGACCCGCCGCCCTCAGAGGCGCTCGATGATCGTGACGTTGGCCTGCCCGCCGCCCTCGCACATCGTCTGCAGCCCGTAGCGGCCGCCCGTGCGCTCGAGCTCGTGCAGCAGCGTGGTCATCAGCCGGGTCCCGGTGGCGCCGATCGGGTGCCCCAGCGCGATGCCGCCGCCGTTGACGTTGACCTTGTCGTGCGGCACGCCGATCTCCGCCATCCACGCGAGCACCACGGACGCGAAGGCCTCGTTGCACTCGAAGAGGTCGATGTCGTCGACGGCGAGGCCGGTCCGCTCCAGCGCGTGGCGGGTGGCCCGGATCGGACCGGTCAGCATCCAGACCGGGTCGTCGCCGCGCACCCAGAGGTGGTGCACTCGGGCGCGGGGGGTGAGCCCGTGGTCGGCGACGGCACGGGCGGAGGCGACCAGCACCGCCGAGGACCCGTCGCAGATCTGCGAGGCCAGCGCCGCGGTGATCCGGCCGCCGGGCGCCAGCGGGTCGAGCGACGCCATCTTCTCCAGCGAGGTCTCGCGGGGGGTCTGGTCGGCGTCGAGCACGCTGCCGTCCTCGAGCGTGACGGGGGCGATCTCCCGCGCGAAGCGCCCCTCCGCGGCCGCGGCGAGCGCACGCTGGTGCGAGGCGAGGGCGTACTGCTCCATCTCCTCCCGGGACAGGTCCCACTTCTCGGCGATCATCTCAGCCGAGCGGAACTGGCTGACCTCCTCGTCGCCGAACCGCTGCTGCCACCCTGGCGACTCCGCGAACGGGGTGGAGAAGCCGTACTGCTGGCCCACGATCATGGCGGCGGAGATGGGGATCGCGCTCATGTTCTGCACTCCCCCGGCGACGACCAGGTCCTGGGTGCCGGACATCACCGCCTGCGCCGCGAAGTGGACCGCCTGCTGCGAGGAGCCGCACTGCCGGTCGATGGTGACGCCGGGGACGTGGTCGGGCAGGCCGGCGACCAGCCACGCCGTGCGGGCGACGTCGCCGGCCTGGGAGCCGATGGTGTCGCAGCACCCGAGGATGACGTCGTCGACCGCGCCCGGGTCCACGCCCGTCCGGGTCATCAGCGCCGCGATGGAGTGGGCGGCGAGGTCGGCGGAGTGCATCCCGGCCAGCGCACCGCCGCGCTTGCCGGTGGGGGTGCGCACCGCGTCGACGAGGTAGGCCTCGTGGGTCTTCAGCTCAGGCATGGGCGATCCCGTCCAGGAGGATGGTGAGGTACTGGTCGGCCACGGCGGTGTGAGTCAGCTTCCCACCGGGGCGGTACCACTTGACCGCGACCCAGACGGTGTCGCGGATGAAGCGGTAGGTCAGCTCGACGTCGAGGTCGGCGCGGAGGGCCCCGGAGCGGACCCCCTCGGTCAGCAGGGTGATCCAGACGTCGCGGGACTGGGCGTTGCGCTCGGCGAGGTAGCCGAAGCGGTCCAGGGTCCCGAGGTGGTCGGCGTCGTTCTGGAAGATCGCCACCTCGTGACGGTGCTGGTCGATCGCGGCGAAGGAGAGCCGGACCGCCCGCTCGATCTTGGTCCGCGCGTCGTCGTCGCTGCGGAGCACCTCGTCGTACGCCGCGAAGAGCTCCTCCTGGAAGGAGCTGAGGATCTCGTCGACCATCGACTCCTTGGAGTCGAAGTGGTGGTAGAGGCTCCCCGACAGGATGCCGGCGGCGTCCGCGATGTCGCGGACCGTCGTGTTCTTGAACCCGCGGTCGGCGAAGAGCCGCGCGGCGATGGCGAGCAGCTCCCCGCGCCGGTCGGTGCCGCGCTGGGGGGACGCTCGCTGGTCGGACGGGGGGAGGCCTCGGGTGGTCACGGCAGATCGTCTCAGGCCTGCTGGCTGCTCACGGCGACGACCTCACCGGTCATGTACGACGCGTAGTCGCTGGCCAGGAAGACCATCACGTTCGCGACCTCCCACGGCTCGGCGGCGCGGCCGAACGCCTCCCGCTGCTTGAGCTCGGCCAGCAGCTCGTCGGAGGTGACCTTCGCGAGGAACGGGTGCATCGCCAGGCTGGGCGAGACGGCGTTGACCCGGATGCCGTGGGGCGCCAGGTCGATGGCCGAGCACCGGGTCAGCGCCATCACGCCGGCCTTGGCGGCGGCGTAGTGCGCCTGGCCCTCCTGCGCCCGCCAGCCGATGACGGAGGCGTTGTTGACGATGACGCCCCGGGTGCCCGCCTCCACCATCCGCCGGCCGGCGGCGCGCACGCAGCGGAAGGTGCCGGTGAGGGTGATGTCGAGGACCCTGGACCACTCGTCGTCGGTCATCTCCAGCACGTCGGCGGTGCCGCCGAGACCGGCGTTGTTGACCATGACGTCGACGCCGCCGAGCTCATCGGCCACCTCGAGCAGCGCCGCGACCTGCGCCTCGTCGGTGACGTCGCAGACCTGCTGGCGGACCCGGTCGGCGCCGAACTCCGCGGCGAGGGCCTCCTCGGCCTCGGCGAGCCGGCGCGCGTGGGTGTCGCTGAAGACGACCGCGCGGGCCCCCTCCTCCAGCACCCGCCGGACGACGGCCGCGCCGATGCCGGCGCCGGCGGCCGCCGTCACGACCACCACCTTGTCGGCAAGGAGGTCGTGGCCCGGCACGTAGGAGGGGGCGGGCTGCTCGGGTCGGCGCTGCGGGGAGGTGGTCACGTGGTGCCCTTCGGCTCGCGGGGAAGGCCGAGCACGCGCTCGGCCAGGATGTTGCGCTGCACCTCGTCACTGCCGCCGTAGATGGAGTCGGCGCGGGCGAAAAGGAAGAGTCGCTGCCACTCGTCGAGCTCGTACGGCGCGCCTCGGGCGGTCAGCCCGTCGGGGCCGAGCACCTCCATGGCGACCTCGCCGAGGCGCTTGTGCCACGCCGCCCACACGAGCTTGAAGATCGACGCCGCTCCCCCGCCGGCGGCGGAGTCCTGCCCCCCGGTCACCCCGGCCAGGCCACGCACCGCCTGGCACCGCATGACGTCGAGCTCGACGGCCAGCGCGGCGAGCCGGTCGCGCAGCACCGGGTCCTCGAGCGCGCCGTTGGTGCGGGCGAGGTCGACGACGCCCGCGAGCTCGCGCTCGAAGCCGACCACCTGCCCGAGCACCGAGACGCCGCGCTCGAAGCCGAGCAGGCCCATGGCGACGGCCCACCCCTCCCCCGGCTGCCCGACGACCAGGTCGGCATCGGTGCGCGCGCCGGCGAGGAAGACCTCGTTGAACTCCGAGCCGCCCGTGAGCTGCTCGATGGGGCGCACCTCGACGCCTTCCTGCTCCAGCGGCACCAGGAGGAAGGAGAGGCCGTGGTGGCGCTTCGAGCCGGGCTCGGTGCGGGCGAGCACGAAGAGCCACTGGGAGAAGTGGGCGTTGGAGGTCCACACCTTCTGCCCGTCGAGCACCCACTGCTGCGCGCCGGGCTCGCCCTCGAGCCGGGCCCGGGTCTGCACGTTGGCGAGGTCGGAGCCGGCCCCGGGCTCGGAGTAGCCCTGCGCCCAGAGCTCCTCCACCCGGCGGATCGGCGGCAGGAACCGCTGCTGCTGCTCCGGCGTGCCGAAGGCCATCAGGGTGGGCCCCAGCAGCTCCTCCCCGAGGTGGTTGAGCCGCGCCGGGGCGTTCGAGCGGGCGTACTCCTCGTGGAAGATCACCTGCTGGGCGAGGCTGAGCCCGCGGCCTCCGTGCTCGGTCGGCCAGCCGACGCAGGTCCATCCGTGGGCCGCCAGGTGGCGGTTCCAGGCCAGCCGCTCGTCGACGGCCTCGTGGTCGCGTCCGGGGCCGCCCAGCCCGCGGAGGGCGCCGAAGTCACCGCGCAGGCTCTCCTCGAGGAAGGTCCGCACCTCGGTGCGAAACGCCTCGTCGTCGGCGGCAGAGGTGAGGTCCACGGGTGCTACAGTACCAAGCAATTGCTTGGTTGGCTCGGGCGGCTCCGCCCACCGACCCCGACCCGTCGCCGGAGGCCCGATGCCCGACACCATCCCGGCCGTGCTGCGTGCCGCGGCCGAGCGCTTCGGCGACCACCCGGCGTACGTCGAGGACGGCGTGGCGACCTCCTTCGCCGACCTCCTCGACCGCGTCCGGGCCGTCGCCCAGGGATACGTCGCGCTCGGGCTCCGCCCGGGTGACCGGGTCTGCCTCTGGGCCCCCAACAGCGTGGCGTGGGTGGTGGCCGGCCTCGCGGTGTCGTACGCCGGCGGCGTGCTCGTCCCGGTCAACTCCCGCTACACCGCGCACGAGGTCGTCGACCTCGTCGAGCGCACCGATGCACGGCTGGTGGTGGTCGAGGACGGGTTCCTGGGCCGCTCCCAGATCGGGGACCTGGAAGCGGCCGGCGACCTCACCGACGTGCGTGCAGTGCTCGACCTGCGCGCGATCGACGCGCTCGACCCGGGCGGGATCACGGTCGCCGACGTGGACGCGACCGCGGCAGCCGTCCGCCCCGGGGACGTCGCCGACGTCCTCTTCACCTCCGGCACCACCGGACGCAGCAAGGGCGCGATGTCGGCGCACCGCCAGACCGTCGGCGTCGCCCGCGCCTGGGGCGAGCTCGGTGGGGTCACCCACGAGGACCGCTACCTCGCGGTCAACCCGTTCTTCCACTCCTTCGGCTACAAGGTCGGCATCGTCACCGGCCTGGTGACCGGGGCGACGCTGCACCCGATGGCGACCTTCGACGTCGAGCGCACGATGGCGCTCGTCGAGTCGGAGCGGATCAGCGTGCTGCCCGGCGCGCCGACGATCTACCAGTCCCTGCTCAACGCGCCCGGTCGCACCGACCGTGACCTGTCCTCGCTCCGGCTCGCCGTCACCGGCGCCGCGGTCATCCCCGTGGTCCTCGTCGAGCGGATGCGGCAGCCGGCGCCCGAGGGGCTCGGCATCGACCAGGTCGTCACCGCGTTCGGGATGACCGAGGCCGTCGTGGTGACGATGTGCCGCGAGGGGGACCCTGCCGACCTGGTGGCCAGCACCTGCGGACGCGCGATCCCCGGCATGGAGACGCGCATCGACGCCCCGCACGGCGAGGCGGGCGAGCTGCTGGTCCGCGGTGAGTACGTCATGCTCGGCTACCTCGACGACGAGGCGGCGACCGCCGAGGCGATCGACGCCGACGGCTGGCTGCACACCGGCGACGTCGGCACGCTCGACGAGGCCGGGAACCTGCGCATCACCGACCGGCTCAAGGACATGTACATCTGCGGCGGCTTCAACGTCTACCCCGCGGAGGTGGAGCAGACCCTGAGCCGGCTCGACGGCGTGGCCGACGTCGCGGTCGTCGGCGTCCGCGACGAGCGGATGGGCGAGGTCGGAGCGGCGTACGTCGTGCGCGCGGCCGGCCCCGCGGGTGAGGCGCTCACTGCCGACGACGTCACGGCGTACTGCAAGGAGCGGCTCGCCAACTTCAAGGTCCCGCGGCGCGTGGAGTTCCTCGACGCGCTGCCGCGGAACCTGTCCGGCAAGGTGCTCAAGACCCAGCTCAGGAGCGAGTGAGAGATGGACCTGTCCCTGTCCGAGTCGGAGCTGGCCTTCCAGGCCGAGGCCCGCGCCTGGCTGGCGGCGAACGTGCCGTCCGAGCCGCTCCCGTCCATGGACACCGCCGAGGGCTGGGAGGCCCACCGGGCGTGGGAGGCGAGGCTGGCCGAGGCGCGCTGGTCGGTCGTCTCCTGGCCCCGGGACTACCACGGCCGCGAGGCCTCGCTGGTGGAGTGGGTGGTCTTCGAGGAGGAGTACTACCGCGCCGGCGCTCCCGGCCGCGTCTCGCAGAACGGCATCTTCCTGCTCGCGCCGATCATCTTCGACCACGGCACCCGCGAGCAGCAGGACCGCTTCCTGCCGGGGATGGCGACCGGGGAGCAGGTCTGGGCGCAGTGCTGGTCGGAGCCCGAGGCCGGCTCCGACCTCGCCTCGCTGCGGTCGACCGCCCGCCGAGACGAGGGCCGTGGGGGCTGGGTCCTCAACGGGCAGAAGACGTGGTCCTCGCGGGCGACCTTCGCCCACTGGGGCTTCGGGCTGTTCCGCTCCGACCCCGACGCGCAGCGCCACGCGGGCCTCACCTACTTCCTCTTCCCGCTCGACGCCGAGGGCGTCACGGTCCGGCCCATCGCCCAGCTCGACGGCGAGGCGGGCTTCGCGGAGGTCTTCTTCGAGGACGTCTTCGTCCCCGACTCCGACGTCCTCGGGGCGCCGGGTGACGGATGGCGGGTGGCGATGTCCACCGCCGGGAACGAGCGGGGCCTCTCCCTGCGCTCCCCCGGCCGGTTCTGCGCCGCCGCGGACCGGCTCCTCGACCTGTACGCCGAGCGCCGCGACGGGCTCGTGGAGCCCGTCGAGACGGCGTCGGCCCGAGTGGTCGACGCCTGGCTGCAGGCCCAGTCCTACCGGCTCTACACCTGGGGCACGGTGACCCGGCTCGCCGCCGGCGGCGAGATGGGCGCCGCGGGGTCGGTCAACAAGGTCTTCTGGTCCGAGCTCGACATCGCCCTGCACGAGACGGCGCTCGACCTGCTCGGCGCCGAGGCCGAGCTGCCGTCGCGGTGGCTGGACGGCTACATCTTCTCGCTCTCCGGGCCCATCTACGCGGGCACCAACGAGATCCAGCGCAACATCGTCGCCGAGCGGATCCTCGGCCTGCCCCGCGAACCGAAGGGGAGCCGACAGCAGAGCGAACCGAAGGGGAGCCGACAGCAGAGCGAACCGAAGGGGGCCGCCCGATGAGGTTCGTCCTGACCGAGGACCAGCGCGACTTCGGCGCGTCCCTCGACGCGCTCCTGGCCGCCGGCGACCCGGTGGGCGCTGCCCGCGCGTGGGCCGCCGGCGACACCGGCCCGGGGCTCGGCCTCTGGAAGCGCCTGGCCGACCAGGGCGTCACCGCGCTGCTGGTCCCCGAGGAGCACGGCGGGGTCGGCGCCGGCCCGGTGGAGATGGTCGTCGCCCTCGAGGCCATCGGCCGGCACGGCCTGCCCGGGCCGTGGGTGGAGTCGGTGGCCCACCTCCCGCTGGCGCTCGCCGACGGCGACCACCTCGCCGCGCTCGCGGGCGGGGCGGTCGGGACCGTGGCCGCGCCCCCGGAGGCGCCGTACGCGCTCGACGCGGACACCGCCGACCTGGTCCTGGTCGCGGACGGCTCCGCGATCTCCACCGCGACCGTCGGCGAGGTCCGGCAGTCGGTGGACCGGACGCGGCGGCTGGCCACCGTGCGCGCCGATGCCCCCGCCGCCGCGGCCGACCTGGTCACCGCCCGCGAGTCCGCGGTCCTCGCGACGTCCGCCCAGCTCCTCGGCTGCGGGGAGCGGATCCTCGCCGACGCGGTGACCTACGTGAAGCAGCGGCGCCAGTTCGGCCGGGAGATCGGGTCCTACCAGGCGGTCAAGCACGCCCTCGCCGACGTGCGCATCGCCCTCGACTTCGCCCGCCCGCTGGTCCACGGCGCGGCGCTCGGGGAGGTACCGGCGGCGGCGGCCAAGGTGGCGTGCGCCGACGCGGCGTACCTCGCCTCCCGCACGGGCCTGCAGGTGCACGGCGCGATCGGCTACACCGAGGAGTTCGACCTCAGCATCTGGCTGACCAAGGTGCGTGCGCTGGTCACCGCCTGGGGCACGCCGACGCAGCACCGCGCCGCGCTGCTCGGGACGCTGCTCGAGGGGCGGGCCGGCTGATGGAGGTGGCGCTCAGCGAGGAGCAGCAGCAGCTGTCCGACACGGTCCGGTCGCTGCTGGAGAAGCGGGGCGACGCCCGCGTCGAGCGGTACGACGAGCAGCTGTGGCGCACGCTGTGCGACCAGATCGGCGTCGCGGCGCTCGCGGTCCCCGAGGAGCTGGGCGGCGCCGGCTTCAGCCTGGTCGAGTCGTTCGTCGTCCTCGAGGAGGTGGGGCGGGCGCTCGTGCCCTCGCCGCTGCTGGCCTCGCTGGTGACGGCCGAGGCCCTCCTCGCCGGGGCCGACGAGGAGGGCCGCGAGCGACTGCTGCCCCGCCTGGCCGCCGGGGAGGTCGGAGCGTTCGTCGACGCGACCGGGGCTGGGACGGAGGGCGGTGCCAGCGTGGAGCGGGTGCTCGAGGGCGACCACGCCACCGTGCTCGTCGCCGCCACCGACGACGGCCTGTGGGAGCTCGACCCCGACGCCACGGACCGCCAGTGGACGCCGTCCATGGACCAGACCCTGCGGCTGGCGACCGTCACGGTCGACACCTCGCGCGCCACTCGCCTCGCCGCCGCTGCGACGGCCGCGGTCGACCGTGCCCGGCTCGTCGGCACGGCGGGCACCGCGGCCCTCCAGACCGGGTGCGCGGCGCGCGCGCTCGACATGACGGTCGGCTACAGCAAGGAGCGGGTCCAGTTCGGCCGTCCGATCGGCTCCTTCCAGGCGCTCAAGCACCGGATGGCGGACATGCTCGTGCTCGTGGAGATGTGCCGGTCGGCCTCGTGGGCGGCGGCGCACGCCGTGTCCGCCGGCGGGCCGGGCGCCTGGCGCCCGGTCCACGTCGCGAAGGCCTACTGCTCCGAGGCGCTCCTCGCCGTGGCCGCCGAGACGGTGCAGCTGCACGGCGGCATCGCCATCACCTGGGAGCACGACGCCCACCTGGTGCTCAAGCGCGCCCAGGCGCTGGGCCAGCTCCTCGGCTCCGCCCGCGAGCACCGGGCGTCGATCTCCCTCTGATACCCGGTTTCGGGGTGCGGCCAACCGGTGAGGGATCTCACCTCGCCACAACCCGCTCACCGGTCTCCCCCGGCCTTCCATCCCGCTGCCGCTCGGCTAGGTTCACCCCATGACCAGCGAGAACGACGCCCAGCAGAGCTACGAGCAGACCGAGTCCGCCGTCGGCCAGGACGCCGACTTCCCGGTGGGCATGGTCGCGAACCCCGTCCGCACCCGTATCTGAGGCCGGCGCCGTCCGCGGCGCGGGTCCATGAGGCCACCGATACCTGCACCGGCGGGATTGTCGGTGGCCTCTGGTGTGTTCTACCGACGATGACCCGCACCCATGCCGACCGCCTCCTCGACGTCCGCACGATCTTCCACGAGCGCGACGTGGCGTCGTACGCGCGCGGCGCCGAGATCCTCGCCCGGTTCCCCGACGCCGAGCGCGTGGAGGTCCTCTCGCACCAGGCGATCCCCGGCCTCTACGGCAACGAGGGGAACGTCGAGGACTGGGTGCGCAACAAGCGCGAGGTGCTGGTCCTCGGTGTGAAGAAGTCGCTGTCGGCGCGGCCGAACGGTCGCAGCTCCGACTTCATCGCGCCGTCGACGTCCAACGGGTGCGCGATGGCCTGCTCGTACTGCTACGTCCCGCGCCGCAAGGGCTTCGCCAACCCGATCACCGCCTTCGTCAACATCGAGCGGATCCTCGGCTACCTCGAGCGGCACGCCGGCCGCCAGGGTCCGAAGGCCGTCCCCAACCAGTGCGACCCCGTCGACTGGGTCTACGACCTCGGGGAGAACGGCGACTGCTCGGTCGACGCGCTCTTCAGCGACAACGTGCGGGACCTGGTCGACCTCTACGCCCGGCTCGACGGCGCCAAGGCGAGCTTCGCGACCAAGTTCGTCAACCGCGACCTGCTCGAGTGGGACCCTCGGGGCGGCACCCGCGTGCGGTTCTCGCTGATGCCGGCCGAGATGTCGAAGCGGATCGACCTGCGCACCTCCCGCATCTCCGAGCGGATCGCCGCGATCGACGACTTCGTTGAGGCCGGCTACGAGGTGCACCTCAACTTCAGCCCGGTGGTGGTGCACGAGGGCTGGAAGGCCGAGTGGGCGGAGCTGCTCGAGCAGGTGGCCGACGGCATCGGCGAGAAGGCCAAGGCCCAGCTCGCCTGCGAGATCATCTTCCTCACCCACAACGAACAGCTCCACGAGGTGAACCTGGGCTGGCACCCCCGCGGTGAGGAGCAGCTGTGGCGCCCCGACCTCCAGCAGCGCAAGCGCAGCGAGAGCGGGCAATGGAACGTGCGCTACAAGTCGGCCTGGAAGGGCCGGTGGGTCGCCGAGCTGCGGGAGATGGTGGAGCAGACGCTCCCCACCTGCCGGATCCGCTACGCCTTCTGAGCGCTCGTCACGGGCGCGGGTGCGGGTCGTGGCGGTGGCCGGGGTCCGCGGCGAGGGCGCGCTCGAGGATGTCGTAGACCAGCGCGGCCTTGCGGTTGTTGTAGGCCATCACGTCGGTGAACGACTCCTCGACCGCCAGGCGCTGCTTGAGCGCGCCGTAGGCGGCACGGTCGTCGGGGTGGCGGCGCAGCCAGTCGCGGAAGAGCAGGTGGCGCTGGGGCTCGCGGGCGCCCGGGCCGAAGACGTGCAGGTTCGTCCGCGGCCGCTCGCCGTGGAACATGCGGTGCTGCTCCCACTGCGGCTCGCGGACACGGAGCACGAAGCCCGCCGCCTCGAGGGCGGGCAGGTAGGCGTCCTCGTCGGCCGGGTCGGTGACCACGAGGTCGACGTCGATCACCGGCTTGGCAGCCAGCCCGGGCACCGCCGTCGAACCCACGTGCTCGACGGCGAGCGCCCGCTCGCCCAGGGCGGCGCGCACCCGCTCCTCGACCAGGGCGTACGCCGCGGGCCAGGCCGGGTCGGGAGGCGCGACCACGACGGGGGCGGTCGGGCGGGGACCGACGCGGACCGACGCGACCTCGGCGAGGTCCGCGAGCTCGAAGGGCCGCCAGAGCGGATGGGTCGCGGTCACAGCCGCCGGACGCTACCGGCCGGGGCGGGTGGTGCGGTACTGGCCGCGGTAGAACAGCAGCGGGTCCTCGCCGTCGGAGCCGTCGGTCTCGAGGCTCAGCACGCGGCCGATGACGACCCAGTGGTCCCCGGCCTCGTGCACGGCGTGGACGGCGCAGTCGACGTGGGCGAGGGTGCCCTCGAGCACCGGCGAGCCCGTGCTGTCCGACGGGTGCCAGGCCACACCCGCGAACTTGTCCGCGCCGCGGCTGGCCATCTGGTTCGAGAGCTCGGCCTGGTCGGCCTCGAGGAAGTTGACGCAGAAGCGGCCGGCGCGCTGGATGAGCGGCCACGCCCGGGAGGTCTTCGCCGGGACGAAGAGCACGAGCGGCGGGTCGAGGGAGACGCTGGAGAACGACTGGCACGTCATCCCGACCGGCTCGCCGCCGCTCATCGTCGTCACCACGGTCACCCCGGAGGCGAACCGGCCGAGGACGTCGCGGAAGTGGCGGGCCGCCGACTGGGCCGCCGGGTCGTCCGCCGGCACGGGGGCGCCCTCGGCGGGGCCGAGCGGCTCCACGTCGTACGCCGCGTCGCCGAGCCAGGACTCGATCAGCTCGGGGCTCGGCCAGGTCTCACGGGCGTTGGGGTTCATGCCCTCCGGGACGTCCGGAGCGGCCTCCGAGTGGCGGGACACGGCGTCCACGCTAGCCACTACTGGCCACCGCCGAAGTCGTGGCCCCAGTACGACACCGCCGTGGACTCCCGCGCGACCCACTTCCCGTCGTCGACCTGGAGCCCGTCGGTGCCGAACTCGACGTCGAAGCCGCCGGGCGACTTGACGTAGAAGGAGACCATCTCGTCGTTCATGTGCCGCCCGAGGGTGGCCGACAGCGGCGCCTTGTACTTGCGGACCCGCTCCAGGGCCCGCCCGACGTGGTCGAGCTCGTCCACCTCGAGCATGATGTGGACGCACTTGGCCGGGTTGGGCATCGGCAGGAACGCCAGCGAGTGGTGGCGCGGGTTCACGCCGAGGAAGCGCAGCCAGACCTTGCTGCCCGGCTCCTTGCCCACGAACTCCCCCGGCATGCTCATCGAGTCGCGCAGCCGGAAGCCGAGGACGTCGGTGTAGAACCGCAGCGCCTCCACGTCGTCGAGCACGGGGATGACGATGTGGCCCATCCCCTGGTCGCCCGTGACGAAGTTCGCGGCGTACGGCGTGACCACCGGTCGGGCCTCGTAGGTGATGCCGTGGAAGAGCTCGAAGACGTTGTCCCACGGGTCGCGGAACCGGATCAGCTCCTGCACGCGGCGCTCGTCGAGCTCCTCCCTGGTGCCCTCCTCGACCTCCACCCCCGCTTTCTGCAGGTGCTCGCGCGCGTCCTGCAGCGCCCGGTGGTCGGCCAGCTCCCAGCCGGTCGCCTCGAGCCGGTCGACGTCGGCCGGGACGACGACGAGCCGGGCGGAGACCTGGTCGATCCGCCAGTACTGGTGGTCGGGGTGCGGGCCCCTCCCCTCGGCGAGGCCCAAGACCTTGCCGGCGAAGACCTTCCACTGCTCCAGGTCGGTGCTGGCCACGCGCACGTAGCCCATGCTCTTGATCTCGATCGTCACGCGGGGGCCTCCGATCGGCGCGGTCGTTCGACGTGTCGGGAGAGGAACGCCGTGGTGATCTCGGCGAACTCCTCGGCCGCCTCGATCTGTGCCCAGTGCCCGCAGTTGGGGAAGACGTGCAGCTGGGCCTTGGGGATGAGCTTGAGCGCGACCATCGCCCCGTCGAGCGGGTTGACCCGGTCCTCCCGGCCCCAGGTGAGCAGCGTGTGCTTGCGCAGGCGGTGCGCCTCACGCCAGAGCATGCCGTCCTCGGCCGTCTCGGGGTTCCAGAACGACATGCCCATCGAGCGCATCGCCTCCTGCGCGCCCGGCGCGGTGGCGTCGCGGAACCGCTCCTCGACGAGCTCGTCGGTGACCAGCGACTGGTCGACCACCATGGTGGAGATGAACGCCCGCAGCTTCTCCCGGGTGGGGTCGGCGCCGAAGTCCATCAGCCGCTGCACCCCCTCGGTGGGGTCGGCGTGGAAGAGGTTGAGCGAGAGGCCACCGGGCCCCATCAGCACCAGCCGGCCGACCCGGTCGGGGTGCTCGAGGGCCAGCCGCATCGCCGTACCGCCACCGAGGCTGTTGCCGAGCAGGTGGACCCGCTCGATGCCGAGCTCGTCGAGGAGCGCGACGACGTGGTCGGCGGCGAACCGGTAGTAGTTCCCGACGACCGGAGGCTTGTCGGACCCGCCGAAGCCCGGCTGGTCGACCAGCAGGGTCCGGAACGTGCCGGCGAAGTGCGGGAGCGCCGGGCCGAAGTTGCTCCACGCGGACGCGCCGGGGCCGCCGCCGTGCAGCATGAGCAGCGGCAGGCCGCCGCCCACCTCCGCACCGCCGTCGGTCGAGCCCGTCGAGGCCTCGGGTCCCGCCTCGTAGTAGTTGAGCGTCAGGTCGCCGGCCTTGGCCGAGCGACGGACGTCGTCCTGGGCGAGCTCCACGTCAGTACATCCCCGGGTCGACCTTGTGGCCGAACTCGTGGGCGCCGAACATCTGCAGGGCCCGCTCGGGGTCGTTCGCCGCGTGCACCCGACCGGCGTGGGCGTCGCGCCACGCGCGCTGGAGGTAGGTGCCCTCGGCGAGCGCCCGGCCACCGGACGCCTCGAACAGCGCGTCGATCGCGTCGATCGCCCGCTGGCTGCCGAGCACCTGGTCGCGCCGGACCCGCAGGCGCAGGCCGAGCGGGATGGGCTCGCCCTTGGCGACGTGGTCCATCTCCTCACGGATGTTGTTGACCAGGAGCGCCCAGGCGGCGTCGATCTCGCTGCTGGCCCGCGCGATGCGCACCGCCGCGAAGGGGTCCAGCGACGCCTTCTCGCCGAGGTAGGCCGCACGCGTCCGCTTCTGCTGCATCTCGACGTGCTCGGCGTACGCCCCGCGCGCCATGCCGATGATCGGCGTCGTGATGGTGCCGGTGAAGACCGAGTGGAAGGGCAGCTTGTAGAGGTCGGCGGTGTTCTGCTCCTGGCCGGGGCCCTTGCACTGGCCGGTCTGGCTCATCGAGAGGGTGAACGCCTCGGGGATGAACACGTCCTCCACGACGATGTCGTTGGAGCCGGTGCCGCGCAGTCCGACCATGTGCCAGACGTCGACGATCGTGTACTTGTCGCGCGGCACCATGAAGGTCTTGAAGTCGACGACCTGCCCCTCGTCGTTGAAGACGAGCCCACCGAGGAGCACCCAGCTGCAGTGGTCGCAGCCGGAGGAGAAGCTCCACTTGCCGGAGAGGACGTAGCCGCCGTCGGCGACGGTCGCCTTGCCGGTCGGCGCGTAGGAGGAGCTCAGCCGCGTGGTGGTGTCCTCGCCCCAGACCGCCTGCTGCGCCTCGTCGGCGAAGAGCGCCACCTGCCACGGGTGGACGCCGACGACGCTGGAGACCCAGCCGGTCGAGCCACAGGCCGAGGCGATGTCGCGCACGGCGGTGTAGAAGGTGACCGGGTCGGCCTCGTAGCCGTCGAAGCGCCGGGGCTGCAGGAGCCGGAAGAAGCCGACCTCCTCGAGCTCCTTGATGCTGGCCTCCGGGACCACCCGCAGACGCTCGGCCTCGTCGGCCCGCTCGCGGAAGGTGGGCAGCAGGTCACGAACGCCGTCGAGAACAGCCTGGGACATCGCGTACTCCTGTCGTGGTGGGACCACCACAGACTAGAACACGTTCTTGTTTTGGAGAAGTCACCCCGAGGGCGGGTTTGTGTGACGGCGCGCTCACTACTCCGCCGCAGAGGGCCGGTACGGCGTGAGGACGCAGAACTCGTTGCCCTCGGGGTCGGCCAGCACCGCCCAGCCCCGGTCGCCGTCGCGCAGGTCGTCGACCAGCGTCGCGCCGAGCGCGAGCACCCGCTCGACCTCCTCGTCGCGGCTCCGGTCGGTCGGCCGCAGGCACAGGTGCATCCGGTTCTTCACCGTCTTCGGCTCGGGCACCTCGAGGAACAGCAGGAACCGGTCGTCCGGCCCGACGAGCCCGCACTCCTCGGCGCCGGGCTCGTTCTCGTCGTCGCCCTCGGGCAGGCGGAAGTCCTCGAGGACCTGCGCCCACCACAGGGCCTCCGCACACGCCCGCCGGTTGAGGAGGGCCGCCAGGCCCGTCTCGAGACCCGCCTGCTCCGCCGGCTTCCGCGCACGCGAGTGAGGCGTGGTCTCGACAGGCTCGACCACCGAGAGGCCTGCCCGACCACCGAGAGGCCGTGGTCTCGACAGGCTCGACCACCGAACCGGCCGTGGTCTCGACAGGCTCGACCACCGAGGTCTCGACAGGCTCGACCACCGAGAGGCCCGCTCGACCAGCGACGACGGGCTCAGGCGTTGGCGGCCTCCTTGTCCGCCTCCGCCTTGAGCATCAGCGCGATGTCGATCAGCTGGTCCTCCTGGCCACCGATGAGCTTGCGTCGACCCGCCTCGAGCAGGATCTTCGCGCCCGAGACGCCGTACCGCTCCGCGGCGTTCCCGGCGTGCTTGAGGAAGCTGGAGTAGACCCCGGCGTACCCCATCATCAGCGTCATCCGGTCCAGGCGGCACTCCTCCGGCATCGCCGGGCGGATGACGTCCTCGGAGGCGTCGACGACCTGCAGGAAGTCCACACCGGTGCGCCAGCCGAGCTTGTCGCAGACGCCGATGAACGCCTCGAGCGGCGTGTTCCCGGCGCCGGCGCCGAACCGGCGCACCGAGCCGTCGATCTGCGTGGCGCCCGCGCGGGCGGCGATGACGGTGTTGGCGACGCCCAGACCGAGGTTCTCGTGGCCGTGGAAGCCGACGTCGGCCTGGTCGCCGATCTCGGCGACGACCGCCGAGACCCGGTCGGCCGTCTGCTCCATCACGAGCGCGCCCGCGGAGTCGACCACGTAGACGCACTGGCAGCCGGCGTCGACCATGATCCGCGCCTGCTTGGCCAGCACCTCCGGCGGCTGGGTGTGCGACATCATCAGGAACCCGACGGTCTCCAGGCCCAGCTCCCGGGCCAGGCCGAAGTGCTGGATCGAGGTGTCGGCCTCGGTGCAGTGGGTCGCGATCCGACAGATCTGGCCGCCGTTGTCCTGGGCGGCACGGATGTCGTCCTTCGTCCCGACGCCCGGCAGCATCAGGAACGCGATCCTCGCTCGCGCCGCGGTCTCCGCGGCGATCCGGATCAGCTCCTGCTCGGGGGTGCGCGAGAAGCCGTAGTTGAACGACGATCCCCCCAGCCCGTCGCCGTGCGTCACCTCGATCACCGGGATGCCGCTGGCGTCGAGCGCACCCACGATGTCGCGCACCTCGTCCGCGGTGAACTGGTGCCGCTTGTGGTGCGACCCGTCCCGCAGGCAGGTGTCGGTCAGCCGCAGGTCGAGCTCGCCCCACGGCTCGGTGCCGTGGGTGCCGGACCAGGTGCGCTGCAGCGTGTCGAGGTCGGTCATCGTGACTCCTTCGGTCGTGGTTTCGAGACGGCGCTGACGCGCCTCCTCAACCACCGGTGGCGAGGATCGAGCGGGCGATGTTGTCACCGACGCGGGCCGCGGCGGCGGTCATGATGTCGAGGTTGCCGGAGTACGGCGGCAGGTAGTCCCCCGCGCCCTCGACCTCCACGAACACCGACACCTTCAGCTGGCCGCGGGTCGCCGGCGAGGGGTCGTCGACCTGCGGCTCCTGCAGCAGCCGGTAGCCGGGCACGTACTCCTGCACCGCCCGCTCCATCTCGAAGACCGAGGCCACGATCGCGTCGCGGTCGGCATCGGGGTCCACGGCGCAGAAGATGGTGTCGCGCATGATCATCGGCGGCTCGGCCGGGTTCAGGATGATGATCGCCTTGCCCTCGGCCGCCCCGCCGATGCCCGTCACGCCGGCCGCCGTGGTCCGGGTGAACTCGTCGATGTTGGCTCGGGTGCCCGGCCCCGCCGACACGCTCGCGACCGAGGCGACGATCTCGGCGTACGACACGCCGCCGGACCCCGCCGCGCCGCGGGTGACCGCGGCGACCATCGGGATCGTCGCCTGGCCGCCGCAGGTGATCATGTTGACGTTCCACTCCCCCACGTGGGCCTCGCCGTTGACCGGCGGGATGACCGCCGGGCCGACCGCCGCCGGGGTGAGGTCGACGGCACGGATGCCCGCCTCCTGGTAGCGGGGCGCGTACTCGCGGTGCACGTAGGCGGAGGTCGCCTCGAAGATGATGTCCGGCAGCTCGTCCTGCTTCAGCAGCCAGTCGACCCCCTCGTGGGAGGCCTCGAGACCCTCCTCAGCCGCGAGCCGCAGGCCCTCGGAGGACGGGTCGACGCCGATCATCCAGCGCGGCTCCACACTCCCCCCGTCCCGGGCGGAGCGCAGCAGCTTGTACATCAGGTCGGTCCCGATGTTGCCGGGACCGACGATCGCTGCGGTGAGCTTGCGCCCGCTGGTTGAGCCTGTCGAAACCATTCTCACTCCTCGAAGTGGGCGACGAGCGGGGCGAACCCGCTGATGGATGCCTCGACCCGGTCGCCCGGGGCGAACGGCACGAACGGGCCGAGGGCCCCGGAGAGGACCAGGTGACCCTTGCGCAGCGGGTCGCCGAAGCGAGCGGCCTGCACCGCGAGCCACCGGAGGGCCTCGAGCGGGTCGCCGAGGCAGGCAGCGCCGGCGCCGCTGGAGCGCACCTCGCCGTTGATCGACAGGGTCATGTCGACCTCCCTGGGCTCGACGCGGGTGAGCGGGAGGGCGTCGTCCCCCACGACGTAGAGCCCGCTCGAGGCGCAGTCGGCCACGGTGTCGGTGAAGCCGATGTCCCAGCCGGCGATCCGGCTGTCGACGATCTCCAGGGCGGGCAGGGCCACCTCGACCGCGTCGCGCACGCCGTCGAGGGTGATCTCCTCCTCGTCGACGTCCCGGGAGAGGACGAAGGCGACCTCCGCCTCCACGCGCGGCTGGAGCAACGCCGCCATGGAGACCGAGGCGCGCCCCGAGACGTCCATGACGTCGAGGAGGTAGCCGAAGTCGGGCTGGTCCACGCCGAGCTGGCGCTGCACCGCCTCGGACGTCGCCCCGATCTTGCGCCCCACGACCCGGGCGCCCTCACGGAGCCGGCGCTCGACGACGAGCCGCTGCACGGCGTACGCCGCGTCGAGGTCCTCGGTGCCGATGAGGTCGCGGACCGGTGGGCACGGCCGGCGGGCCTCCTGGGCGGCGAGGAGGCGCTCCGCGGCCGCGCGGATCGCCTCCGGTCCGGCGGGAGCTCCGGCAGGTGGTCCGGCGGGGGGATCGGTGTCGGGATCGAGCACACGGCGATAGTAGAACCTGTTACAGTTTTGCGCCATGACGGGGTCTCGAACGACTGGACCGAACGACGACGCTGCCCTGCCGGCAGAGGTCGATGTCGTCGTGGTGGGCGCAGGTGCCGCGGGGATGACAGCGGCACTGGCCGCCGCCGACCGGGGCCTCGACACGGTGCTGCTGGAGAAGAGCGAGTGGTTCGGTGGCTCCACCGCCCGCAGCGGCGGCGGAGTCTGGATCCCGGGCAACTACGCCCTGCGGGAGGCCGGGGAGGCCGACGACCCCGAGCTGTCCAAGACCTACCTCGACTCGATCGTCGGCGACGTCGTCCCCAAGGTCCGCCGCGACACCTACATCGACCGCGGTCCCGAGGTGCTCGACTTCCTTCGCGACCACACGCCGCTGCGGTTCACCTGGGTGCCGGAGTACGCCGACTACCACCCCGAGGCGCCGGGCGGCCGTCCCCGGGGCCGCTCCTGCGAGCCGGTCCCCCTGGACGCCCGCTGCATCGGCGACGAGCTGGACCGGCTGCACCCGCAGTACACCAAGGCGCCGGCCAACATGATCGTCACCCAGGCCGACTTCCGGAAGATCAGCCTGGGCCTCCGCACGCTCCGCGGGCCGGTGACCATGGTGAAGGTCGCCGTGCGCCGGATCATCAGCGGGCTGCTCGGGCGCAAGATGTTCGCGATGGGCAACGCGATCGCCATCGGGCTGCGCAAGGGGCTCATCGACGCCGGGGTGCCGGTGCACTACGGCGCCGACCTGCAGGACCTCCTGGTGGAGGACGGGCGCGTCGTCGGCGTCACCGTCGTCCGGGACGGGGCCACCCACGCGGTGCGCGCGCGACGCGGCGTGGTCCTCGGCAGCGGGGGCTTCGAACGCAACCTCGCGCTGCGCGAGGAGCACCAGCCCCGACCGACCTCGACGGAGTGGACGACCGGCTCCGAGAACAACACCGGCGGCGGCATCCTCGCCGGTGTGGCGGCGGGCGCCGCCACCGACCTCATGGACGACTCCTGGTGGGGACCGACCATCCCGCTGCCCCGCGGGCCGTGGTTCTGCCTCGCCGAGCGGAACCTGCCGGGGTCGATCATCGTGAACCAGGGCGGTGAGCGCTTCATGAACGAGGCGCTCCCCTACGTCGAGGCGGTGCACGAGATCTACCGCGGCCAGGCCACCGGGGTCGGTCACGTCCCCTCCTGGATGATCATCGACCAGCGCTACCGCAACCGGTACCTCTTCGCCGGGCTCGGCCCTCGCCAGCCCTTCCCGGGCCGGTGGTACAAGCACGGCGCGGTGCGGAAGGCGGCGACGATCGAGGCCCTGGCCGCCGAGATCGACGTGCCGCCCCACGCCCTGCGGGCGACCGTCGACCGCTTCAACGGCTTCGCCCGCAGCGGCGTCGACGAGGACTTCCACCGAGGCGAGAGCGCCTACGACCAGTACTACTCCGACCCCACGGTCAAGCCGAACCCGTCACTGCACGCGATCGACCAGGGCCCCTTCTACGCCGTGAAGATCGTGCCGGGAGACCTCGGCACGAAGGGCGGGCTGCTCACCGACGAGCGGGCGCGGGTGCTCCGCGCCGACGGCACGCCCATCACCGGCCTCTACGCCGCCGGGAACGTCTCGGCGGCCGTCATGGGACGCACCTACGCCGGCCCCGGGGCCACCATCGGCCCCGCCCTGACCTTCGGCTACCTCGCCGTCGAGGACATCGCGGCAGCCGCCGACCGGCCGATCGCCGAGAAGGAGACCGCCTGATGCCCATCGACCCGTCCGTGGCCGTCGGGGCCGACCTCGGCTCCCGGGAGTTCGCCTGGACCGAGAGCGACGTCCTGCTCTACCACCTCGCCATCGGCGCCGGCTCCCGGCCCGGCGACCACCTGACCCCGGGCGCCTTGCGCTACACGCTGGACGGGCCCGGCCTGCAGGTGCTGCCGTCGTTCGGCGTCGTCGCGCCGACCTTCCACGAGACCGACCCGCCCCCGCTCGACCTCCCGGGCTGCGAGATCGACCTCGCCCAGGTCGTCCACGGCTCCCAGGCGGTCACCCTGACCGGTGGGCCGCTGCCCACCGCCGGCCGGGCGACCGTGCGCACCACGCTCACGGATGTCTGGGACAAGGGCAAGGCGGCGGTCATCTGGCAGGACTCCGTGGCCACCGCGCCCACGGGCGAGGAGCTGTGGCGGACCCGTTCGTCGATCTTCGTCCGCGGCGAGGGCGGCTGGGGCGGCGACCGCGGCTCGTCGGAGCCGGTGACGCTGCCCGACCGGGCGCCCGACGCCGACGCGACGTACGCCGTCACCCCGCAGCAGGCGCTGCTCTACCGGCTCTGCGGCGACCGCAACCCGCTGCACGCCGACCCCGACTTCGCCAAGGCCGCCGGGTTCCCCTCACCGATCCTGCACGGGCTCTGCTCCTACGGCATCGTGCTGCGCACGTTGACCGACGAGCTGCTCGACGGCGACGCCACGCAGGTGGCCGGCTTCGCCGCGAAGTTCGCCGGCGTCGTCTTCCCCGGGGAGACCATCCGCACCCGCGGCTGGCGCGAGGACGGCCGGGTCGTGGCCTCGGCCACCATCGCCGGCGGCGACCGGGACGGCGCCCCCGTGCTCGGCGACGTGGCGCTCGACCTGGCCTGACCGGCCGGCGCGGGCCCGACCGTCCGCCCGCCCCGAGGCCGACTCAGGTCCGGTGCGCCAGCAGGTAGAGCCGTTCGGTCGTCTCGCCCCGGGCCGCGACCGGCCCCCGCCGGTACCACTCGACGTCGCCGAGCCCGGCCGCCTCGACGGCCGCGCCGACCTCGGCGACGTCGTGGCTCACGAAGTCCAGCGAGACCCGGTGCCCGTGCCACTCCTCGATGCGCCGCACCCGCTGCGCCGCACCGGTCTGCATCGCCAGCAGCAGGCAGCCGCCCGGGGCGAGCGGCCGCGCCAGCGCCGCGACGGCGTCGGGCAGCTCCGCCGGCGAGAGGTGGATGAGCGAGTACCACGCCAGCACCGCGCCCCAGCCGTCCGCGAGCGGCGGCCGCATCAGGTGGCGCAGGTCGCCGACCTCGTACGTCACGTCGGGGAAGCGTGCCCGCGCCTGCGCGACCATCTCCGGGGCCAGGTCGAGCCCGGTGGCGTCGGCCCCGGCCGCGGCGAGGTACGCCGTGACGTGGCCCGGGCCGCTGCCGACCTCGACCACGGGGCGCCCGGCGGCGATCGCGTCCGCGGCCACCCGGTCGAGCAGCCACCGCTCGAAGGGCTGGTCGGCCAGCTCGTCGACGAAGGTGTCGGCGTAGTCCGCGGCCACCGCACCGTAGACGGCCCGCACCCGGTCGTCGCGGTCCGCCGGGAGCGGCACCGCCCCGTCGGCGTCGCTGGCCACCGGCCCCTCCTCGGGGGCCGCTCCGAGGAGGTGCCGCCAGCGGGCGTCGCGATCACCACGCCGCTTCGGCAGCTCCTCCACCAGGCCGCGACCGGCCATCCCCTGCAGGCACGCCTCGGCGGCCTCACGGTCGGCGAAGCGGTGCAGCCGCTCGGTGCGGGTGCGCAGCTCGCCCGGTGCCTGCGGGCCGCGGAGCAGCAGGACGGTCAGGAGCGCCCGCTCGTCGGTGCCCAGGGCGAGCACCTCGTCGAGCACTTGGTGGTACTTCAGCGTGCGGCGGCCGGTGTCGGACCAGACGATCCGGACCAGCCCGCGCTCCTTCAACCGTCGGCCGACCTGCTCGACCCGCTGCTCGTCGTACTCCACGACCGGCTCGCGGCTGCTGCTCTGGTTGCACGCGCCACGCAGCGCGTTCAGCGTCAGCGGGTAGGAGGCCGGCACGGTCACCTGCTTCTCCAGCAGCGCCCCGAGCACCCGCTGCTCCTCTGCGGTCAACGGCGTGTCCAGCGGTGCCTCCCTCGCGGGGCCGAGCGGGCGGGCCGACGTGGGCTGCGTCTCGGTCACGCGGGCGACGATAGGGCAACGGCCCGCACCGGCCCGTTGTTGCACCAGGTGATGCCACGTCCCTGGGTTCCCTCGCACGTCCTCGTCACCGCCGCCGCCCGCGAGCAGCCGCACGCGGCGGAGATGCTGCGCCGCATCGAGGCGGCCGGCGTCGAGGACATCCGGCTGCTCGAGGGCAACCGGCTCACCGGCCTGGCCGACGGCTCCGAGCGCGAGGTCTACGCCCGCGCCAAGGCCACCCTCGCCCTGGTCGTCGCGCCCCCGAGCGTGACCAAGCCGCAGCCCATCCCGCCGAGCGCCGACTGGCGCATCGACCTGGCCCGGGGCTGCCCGGCGCACTGCCAGTACTGCTACCTCGCCGGCTCGCTCGCGGGCCCACCGATCACCCGCGCCTACGCGAATCTCGACGACGTCCTCGCCGGTATCGGCACCCACGCCGGACGCGGCGCCGTCACGAGCGGCACGGCCGCCCGCGGCCACGAGGGCACGACGTACGAGCTGTCCTGCTACACCGACCCGCTCGGCATCGAGCACCTCACCGGCTCGCTGGCCGAGGCGGTCCGGCGGGTCGGCACCGGTCACTACGGCGACGACGTGTCGCTCCGGTTCACCACGAAGTTCGGGGCCGTGGACGACCTGCTCGTGCTGCCCCACGGGCGGCGGACCCGGATGCGTGCCTCGGTCAACGCCGAGGAGGTGGCCAGCCGCTTCGAGGGCGGCACCGCCCCCGTGCCGGAGCGGCTCGCGGCCCTGCGCCGGGCGGCGCTCGCCGGCTACCGGGTGGGCCTGACCATTGCGCCGGTCATGCCGGTCGAGGGCTGGCGGGACCAGTACGCCGCGCTCCTCGACGCAGTCGCCGGCTCGTTGGCCGACGTGCCCGACCTGGACCTGACCATCGAGGTCATCACCCACCGGTTCACCCCGGGCAGCAAGGAGACCCTGCTGGGCTGGTACCCGCGCACCCGGCTCGAGATGGACGAGACCAGCCGCACGGCCAAGCGGAACAAGTTCGGCGGGGTCAAGCACGTCTACCCGCGGGAGACGATGGCGGCGATGCGCCACTGGTTCACCGACGCCCTCGAGGCGCGGCTGCCTGGCGCGCCGATGCTCTACTGGACCTGACCGCGCCGCGAGGACGGGCTTTCCGCGCCCGACCCTGCTACGGTCGTCATGTTGAAGGGGGTTCTCCCCACCTGGTGGCCGATCCGGCCTCCGCGCTCATCGCTTGTCCTTGGTTCGCACGTCGGTATCAGGCGCCTGGCTTTGTCTTCAGCCCCGCAGCGGGCAACAAGTCGCCCGCCGCTACCGACACGAAGGAACGATCAGCATGACCAATGGCACCGTGAAGTGGTTCAGCGACGAGAAGGGCTTCGGCTTCATCGCCCAGGAGGGTGGCGGCGCGGACGTCTTCGTCCACCACACCAACATCCAGGGCAACGGCTACAAGTCCCTCAAGGACGACCAGTCCGTCGCGTTCGACATCGTCGCCGGCCCCAAGGGCCCGCAGGCGGAGAACGTCCGCGCTCTCTGAGCCCACGCTCGCTTCGTCCAACGGCGGCTCCCGGTCACGCACCGGGGCCGCCGTTCGGCGTTTCTCGGGCGGGAGTGCGCCACCGCCGCCGCCCGCCCGCTGCCATGATCCGCGGATGAGCGACGTGCTGCGGACCCCCGACGAGTGCTTCGCGGGGCTGCCCGGCTACCCGTTCGAGCCGCACTACGTGGCCGTGGAGGCCGACGGCTTCCCGCCGCTGCGGATGCACCACCTCGACGAGGGCCCGGCCGACGGACCCGTGGTCCTGCTGCTGCACGGGCAGCCGACCTGGTCCTACCTCTACCGCTCCGTCGTCCCGGTGCTCGTCGAGGCAGGGCTGCGCGTCGTCGCGCCCGACAACGTGGGCTTCGGCCGTTCCGACAAGCCGGCCCGCACGACCGACCACACCTTCGCCCGCCACGTCGCGTGGCTCCGCTCGTTCGTGACGTGCCTGGACCTGCGGGACGTGACGCTCGTGGCCCAGGACTGGGGCGGCCCCCTCGGCTTCAGCGTGCTCGCCGCGGAGCCGGACCGATTCGCGCGCGTGGTGGCGGCCAACACCATCCTGCACACGGTGGACCCGGCGCTCGAAGGGCGGCTGACCTGGGCCGTCCACGGCACCGGCGACGGGCGGGTGGTGCTCGAGGAGGCGCTGGTCGACTACCTGCTCCTCACCCAGCGCACGGCCGACCTCCGGGCCAGCGACTTCGTCGGTGCCGCCACCTCGCGTGCCCTGTCGCCCGAGGAGCTGTCCGGCTACGACGCGCCGTTCCCCGAGGAGCGCCTCACCGCCGGCCTGCGTCAGATGACCGCCCTGCTGCCGCTCACGCGGAACGACCCCGGCGCCCGGATCGGGCGGCGCACCATGCGGGCGCTCGAGGAGTTCGACCGTCCCTTCGTCACCTGCTACTCCGACGGCGACCCGGCCACCCGCGGCTGGGCGGAGGTCTTCCAGGAGCGGGTGCCGGGCGCGCGCGGACGCGAGCACGTGACGGTCAGCGGCGCCGGGCACTTCCTCCAGGAGGACGCGGGTCCCGAGCTCGCCCGTGCCGTCGCGCGGGTCGTCTCGGAGACCTGACCGCTCCTGCTCCTTGCCGCTCACCAACCGGCGACGGTGGTGACCTGCCCGCGGTCGGGGTCCCACCGGCGCAGCCGGGTGAACCGGAGGACGACGTCCTCGTGGCCGAGGACGTCGACCGCCTGCTGCGCCTGCTCCCGCGGCAGCCGGCGCGCCAGCGTGACGTGCGGCAGCCACCCGAGGTGCGCGCGGTCGGGCACCTGGACCCGGACGGCGAGCACGCGGCGCACCACGTCGTCGTCGATGTCGAAGGCCCGGGCCACCGTCAGCCGATCACCGCCGAGCAGCAGCAGCCCCGCCGATCGGGCCTCGAACGGCAGCAGGGAGCCCAACCGGGTCGCGGCCACGTCGAGGGCGGGGTCGGGCAGCTCGGGCGCGGAGACCACCGTCAGGTGGGGAGCGTTGGTCGGGCCCGTGTGGTCGAGCTGGGACGGGAGCCCGGCGTCGGACAGGCGCTGCCAGTCGTGACGGACCGCCTCCGTCCCGGCCTCGTCGGGCACCAGCTCCAGTGCGTGCAGGGCCATCGTCGTCATGTCCCTTCCTGCGGCACGGCGAGAGCGATCCACGAGGTCATGGGAGGGCCGGTGCCGCACAGTGGCGACGCGCAAACCCCTCCGGGACCGCCGTCGGTAGGTTGCCGGCGTGGACAGCGCCCGCCAGCTCGAGAACCTGCTGCACCTCTACGCCGAGCGGATCGACGCCGGCGACCTCGACGGGGTCGCCGCGCTCTTCCGCCACGGATCGGTGATGGGACAGCGGGGGCCGGAGGCGGTCCGGGCGCTCTACGCCGCCACCACCCGCATCCACGAGGCCACCGGCACGCCACGGACCCACCACGTCACCACGAACGCCATCATCGACGTCGACGAGGCCGCCGGGACGGCGACCTGCCGCTCGCGGTTCACGGTGCTGCAGGCGACCGAGTCCCTGCCGTTGCAGGCCGTCGTGGCGGGCCGGTACGAGGACACCTTCCACCGGCTCGAGGGGCGGTGGTGGTTCGCGACGCGGACCATGCACGTCGACCTGACCGGTGACCTCAGCCAGCACTTGCTCCTGTGAGGTCCGACCGGGTGCGGCCCGGCCGGCTCCTTCAGACCGAGAGCACCAGGCCGCTGGTCGGCACACCCGTGCCGGCGGTCACCAGCACGTGCTCGGCCCCGTCGACCTGGTTGACCGACGTGCCGCGGAGCTGCCGCACCCCCTCGGCGATGCCGTTCATGCCGTGGATGTAGGCCTCGCCGAGCTGGCCGCCGTGGGTGTTGACCGGCAGCCGGCCGCCGATCTCGATGGCGCCGTCGGCGACGAACGCCGGCGCCTCGCCGCGCCCGCAGAAGCCGAGCTCCTCGAGCTGCATGAGCACGTACGGCGTGAAGTGGTCGTAGAGGACCGCCACCGGCATGTCCTCGGGCCGCAGGCCGGACTGGCGCCACAGCTCCCGGCCGACGACGCCCATCTCCGGGATGCCGATGTCGTCGCGGTAGTACGACGTCATCACGAACTGGTCCTTGCCGCTGCCCTGCGCCGCCGCCGCGACGTACGCCGGCGGCTGCGGGAGGTCCTTCGCCCGTTCCGCGGAGACCACCACGAGGGCGACCGCCCCGTCGGACTCCTGGCAGCAGTCGAGCAGGTGCAGCGGGTCGGCGATCAGCCGCGAGGCCTGGTGGTCCTCGAGGGTGATCGGCCGCTCGAAGAAGAAGGCCTCCGGGTTGGTCGCCGCGTGCCGCCGGTCGGCGACCGCGACCGCCCCGAAGTCGGCCGACGTGGCGCCGTACTCGTGCATGTAGCGGCGCGCCTGCATCGCCACGGTGGCCGCGGGCGTGCCGAGCCCCATGGGGTAGGTCCAGGCGTTGTCGAGCCCGTTGGTGTTGACCTGGGTCGCCGCCGCGACCGAGAACTGGCCGAAGCGGCTGCCGGATCGCTCGTTGAAGCCGCGGTAGCACACGACGACGTCCGCGACCCCCGTCGCGACCGCCATCGCGGCCTGCTGCACGGTGGCGCACGCGGCGCCGCCGCCGTAGTTGATCCGGGAGAAGAAGCGCAGCTCCGGGACGCCGAGCTCCCGGGCGACGGCGATCTCGGAGGAGGTGTCCATCGTGAACGTCGTGAGCCCGTCGACGTCGGCCGGCGTCAGCCCGCAGTCGGCGAGCGCCGCGAGCACCGCCTCGACCGAGAGCTGCAGCTCCGAGCGGCCCGACTCCTTGGAGAACTCGGTGGCGCCGATGCCGACGATCGCCGCCTCGCGCGAGAAGCCCGCCATCAGACGCCCTCGGTGGTCGAGCTCGTCGAGACCTTCACGGTCCCGATGACGTGGTCGCCGAGGGAGACGGCGCCGGTGACCTTGAGGGTGGCGATGCCGTCCTCGACCGACTCCACGGAGCCGGTGAAGGTGAGCGTGTCGTAGGGGTACGCCGGCGCGCCGAGGCGGATGGCGATGCCTCGGACGTCGGCCCGGTGGCCCGCCCAGTCGGTGACGTACCGCTCGACCAGCGCGGTCGAGGTCAGGATGTTCAGGAAGATGTCCTTCGACCCGGCCGCCTGGGCGACGTCGCGGTCGTGGTGGACGTCCTGGAAGTCGCGGGTCGCGATCGCGGTGCTGACCACGAGGGTCGGCGTGATCGGCAGCTCCCACGCGGGGATGGTGTCGCCGGCGGTCAGGGTGGTCATGCACGTCTCCCTTCGACGGGCTCAGGACGGCGCCAGACCGGGAGGGTCAGCTCGTCGTCGATGCGGTGGAAGTCGACCCGCAGCCGCATGCCGATCTCGATCTCGTCCCCCGCCACGTCGACCACCTCGCCGACCATCCGGACCCCCTCGTCGAGGTCGATGAGGGCGATCACGATCGGCAGCTCCTTGCCGGGCACGGGCGGGTGCCGGTGCACGACGTAGGAGAAGACCGTGCCGGTCCCGGCGGCGACGACGTAGGACTGGTCGAAGGAGTGGCACCGTGGGCACGAGGGCCCCGGCGGGAACCGCAGCGCCTCGCAGTCGCGGCACTGCTGGACGCGCAGCTCGCGGGCGGCGGTGCCCTCCCAGAAGAACTCCGTGTCCCGGCCGCGCATCGGCCGGATGACACCCGCGGTCACGGCTGCTTCCCCTCGGAGGAGCCCCTGGGGACGAACTTGAGGACGCGGAAGAGCATCGTGGCCACGACCTCGCTCCGGCCCGCGTCGTCGTCGACGTACCAGGTGTTGCGGGAGGTGACGAAGTAGCCCTCCCCCATGGCCGTCCGCTTCGGGCCGACCACGGACTCGAGGGCGGTGGTGACCCGCACCTGCTCGCCGACGCGGAGCGTGCGGCGGTACTCCTGCTCGCAGTTGGTGCCGAGCACGGCGGTGAACCCCTCGGCGGTGAGCACCTTCATCATCCCGTGCAGGGGGTCGTCCTCCGGCGGCCTGCCGCCGAGGCCGTACATCGTCCAGACCTGGGCCATCGAGGGCGGCGCCTCCCCCGCCTGCCACCGCGGGTTGGTGTTGCCCATCGCCTCGACCCAGTTGTTGATCGTCGGCTGGTTGACCGGGTCGCGGCCCTCGCGCTCGGCCGCCTCGCCGAGCGCCTTGATCCGCTCGGCCTCGGCCATGATCCGCGCGTGGCGCGCCTCGCCGGTCGAGCCTGTCGAGACCCCGCTCGCCGTGCGCAGATTCATCGCGGCACCCGCGGCAGCCCGAGGCCGAACATCGCGATCAGCTCGCGCTGCACCTCCTGCACGCCGCCGCCGAAGGTCAGCACGAGGTTCCGCTTGGCCTGGGCGTCGAGGTACTCCACCAGGTGGCGGGTGTCGGCCTCCGACGGGTCGCCGTACCGGTGGACGATGCGGGTGAGGTCGTCGGCGAGGTGCTGGACCTGGTCGGCGGCGAAGACCTTGGAGCTCGAGGCGTCGCCCACGGAGACCTCACCGGTGGCGGCCGCCCGCGCGACCTCCCAGTTGAGCAGCTCGTTCACGCGGAACACCGCCGTCACCCGGCCCATCACCTCCCGGACGTCGGGGCGGTCGGCCACGCCCGCCTTGGTCGCCCAGTCGAGCACCCGGTCGCGGAGTCCCTCGATCCTCCCGGCGGGGCCGAGCATGACCCGCTCGTGGTTCAGCTGGGTGGTGATCAGCTTCCAGCCCTGGTTCTCCTCCCCCACCAGCATGTCGACCGGCACCCGCACGTCGTTGTAGTACGTCGCGTTGACGTGGTGGCTCCCGTCGGCGGTGATGATCGGCGTGAAGGAGTAGCCCGGGTCGGTGGTGTCGACGATGAGGATCGAGATGCCGCGGTGCTTGGGCGCGTCGGAATCGGTGCGCACCGCGAGCCAGACGTAGTCGGCCTGGTGGCCACCGGTCGTCCACAGCTTCTGGCCGTTGACGACGTAGTGGTCGCCGTCGCGCCGGGCCGTGGTCCGCAGCGACGCGAGGTCGGTACCGGCGTCGGGCTCGGAGTAGCCGATCGCGAAGTGGACGTCGCCCTCGAGGATCCGCGCCAGGAACAGGTCCTTCTGCTTCTGCGTGCCGTAGCGGATCAGCGTGGGGCCGACCGTCTGCAGCGTCACCGCGGGCAGGTGCACGTCGGCGCGCTGGGCCTCGTTGGCGAAGATGGTCTGCTCGACCTCGCCGAGGCCGTGGCCGCCGTACTCCTGCGGCCAGCCGACACCCATCCAGCCGTCGGCACCCATCTGCCGCACCACCCGCTGGTAGGTCGCCCCGTGCCGGTCCTTGCCCATGTCGAGGTGCTGGTCCTGGGAGGCGAGATTCGTGAAGTACGCGCGCAGCTCGGCCTTGAGGGCGCGCTGCTCGCTGCTGAGCTCGAGGTTCTTCGTGGTCGGGTCCTCGACCAGCACGTCCTCCGGGCGGGTGTCGAGAGCGTGGACGATGTCGGTGACCCAGGAGAAGTAGTGGTGCATGGGGTAGGTCTCGTCGACACCCACGCCCCCGTGCAGGTGGTGGCAGGTGCGCAACGCCCGCGGCGCCTCCGAGCAGGTCCAGTACGCCGCCACGGCGAGGTCGTCGGTGACGTCGAGGCCCTGCTCCAGGCGCCAGGCGGCGTTGGCCGCGGCCAGGTCGACGAGCCGGGAGGTGATGTAGACGTCGGCGACCTGCATGGCGACCGCCTGGAACTGCGCCAGGGTGCGACCGAACTGGGTGCGCTCCTTGACGTAGCCGGCGGTGAGGTCGCGGGCGCCGGCCACGACACCCGCACCGGTGAGCAGCAGGCCCGTGATCGCGTGCTCCCGGAGCGCCCGGGCCGCGTCCGCGCCCCCGAGCAGCTCGGCGGGGGCACGCTCGAGCACCACGGTGTGCTCGACCAGCCGGGCCGACGACGGGGACTCGACCAGCTCCACCCCCGGCCCCCGCGGGTCGACCAGCACCACGACCGGGCCGTCGGCGGAGGAGGCGTGGACGAGGAGCCGGCCGGCGCTCTCGGCGTACGTGACGCCGACCTTGCGGCCGGTGACCACGCCGTCCGCGTACGTCGTCGCGGGGGTCGCCGGGAGCCCGGCGCCGACCTCGCGCAGCGCCGGCGTCAGCAGCAACCGCCCGGCCGCCAGGTCCGGGAGCAGCGCCTCCTGCTGCTCGGGCGACCCGTGGCCGGCGACCACGAGCGCGCCGCAGCACAGCGCCTCCCACAGCGGCAGGTGCCGCGCACGCAGGCCCGCCTCCCGCAGGAGCACGCCGACCTCCGCCAGGCCGAGACCCTCCCCGCCATGGGCCTCGGGAACCGGCAGCGCCAGCAGCCCGTTCTCCGCCAGCGCAGCCCAGTCCTCCTGCCAGCGGCCGGTCGGCCCGGCGCCGCTGCGCCCCAGGACGTCGGTGATGACCGAGCGGACGGCCGCCAGGGACTCTGCCCGTTCGGCGTCCAGCTCGCTGTACCCGTCGGAACCCACGTCACGTCTCCTCTGGCCTGCCGGTCGTCAGCAAAACTGTAACGTGTTCTACCACCGCTCCGCGACGAGGTCGACCCGGTGGTCCCGTCATCCAGGGCCTGTCCCCGCCCGCGACTAGGGTCCGCCTCATGCCCGACACCTCCCGACCCGGTCGTCGCGCCTCGGTGGCCCCGCCGCGGATCGACCCGCTGACGCTCACCGGCCTCGACCCGGGCGAGCCTGGGGACCTCGTCCGTGCCGCCGACCTGGAGTCGGCCCGGTACGACGACCTCCGACTGCCGCTGCTCGACCTCGGCGACGCGCGGGCCGACCGGGTGCTGCTCGCGGGGCTGCGGGCCGATGAGACCGACCTCCGTGGCACCCGCCTGTCCGAGGTCGTGCTGGACCACGTCGACCTCCCGGTCGTGCGCACGACCCGCGGCCAGTGGCGCGACGTCACGGTGACCGGCCGACTCGGATCGGTCGAGGCGTACGACGCTCGCTGGAGCTCGGTGCACTTCGTCGGCTGCAAGCTCGGCTACCTCAACCTCCGCGGGGCCGAGCTCACCGATGTCGCGTTCACCGACTGCGTGATCGAGGAGCTCGACCTGCTGCACACGACCGTGCGGCGCGTCGGCTTCCGGCAGAGCCGGACCGGCCACCTCGCCGTCCGCGAGAGCCGCCTGCACGACTTCGACCTGCGCGGCACCACGCTGGAGTCGATCGAGGGCGTGCTGGAGCTGCGCGGCACCACGGTGGGCCGTGAGCAGCTCGACCTGCTCGCACCCCTGCTGGCCGACGGCCTCGGCCTCGACGTCCGCGACTGACGGTGATCAGGTGGGCGAGCCCCGCAGCGCGCGCCGTCAGGACCCCGTCGACACGGCCGCCCGCAACCTCGCCAGCTCGGCGGGGAACCGCCCCACGAGACCGTGGACGTCCGGCACCGACTCCCGGCACGCGATCACCCCGACGTGCAGCTGACCGGCGTTCGACAGCACCGTGATGTTGAGGCCGGCACCGTGGAAGACCGGCCCCAACGGGTAGAGGCCGACGACCTGCGCGCCGCACAGGTAGAGCGGCACCGGCGGGCCCGGGACGTTCGAGATGACCAGGTTGTGGACGACCGGGTGCCGCTCGGCGAGCCGCAGCCCGGCGTAGGTCCGCACGGCCAGCCCGAACGTCCTCGGCGCGGCGAACTCGGCCCAGTCCTGCAACGCGTCCGCGCTGATCGCGTGGTGGTGGTCCTTCGCGTTGCGGTTGCGCCGGGCCATCTCCTGCAAGCGGACGAGCGGGTCCGGCTCGTCGGTGCCGAGCTTGGCGAACAGGGCGGACACCTTGTTGGCGCCGCCGGCGCGCCTCGACGACCCGTGGACCGACACGGGCACCGTGGCCAGCAGCGACTCGCGCGGCAGGTCACCCCGCTCCTCGAGGTAGGACCGGAGGGCACCCCCCGCGACGGTGAGGACGACGTCGTTCACGGTCGTCCCCGTCGCGCTCTTGAGGGCACGGACCTCCTCGAGCTCCAGGTCCGCCAGACCGATCGTGCGGTGTCCGGTGATCGTGCCGTTGAACGACGTCCGCGGCGCCGTCAGCGGTGCGGCCATCGCCGTGCCCGCCCGGGCGCGGCCGATCGTGCGGGTGACCAGCTGGGCCGACGGCTTGAGCAGCCGGGCGGCATGCACCGGCTTGACGGCGTTGGCCAGGAGCGCCCGCGCGAAGAGCTCCAGTTGCTCCGGGTCCCGTCCGGCCGGGCGCTGGTCGGCCGGCGACAGCGGATCGGCGTCCGGCTCCAGGCTGCACAGGTGGGAGAGCAGGTTGGCGCCCGAGACGCCGTCGACCGTGGCGTGGTGCATCTTGGTGAACACCACGACCAGGTCGTGCCCCAGCCCGCCGTCGTACCCCTCGACCACCCACATCTCCCACAGCGGCCGGGACCGGTCGAGCGGTTGCCCGGCGAGGTGCGAGACGAGCTCGGTCAGCTCCCGGTAGCCGCCCGGGCTCGGCAGGGCGAGGCGGTGCACGTGCCGCTCGATGTCGAACTGCCGGTCGCGCACCCAGACCGGGTGGTCCAGGCCCATCGGGACCCGGCGGAGCTTGCGGTTGAAGGCCGCGCTGTCGCGCACGCGCTCCTCGATCGCCGACCGGAGCCCCTCGAAGGAGTACCGCTCCGGCATCGTCTCGGGGTCGAGCACGATGACGCCGCAGACGTGCATCAGCTGCGCCGGCGTCTCGAGGTAGAGGAAGCTCGCGTCGAGCCCGGAGAGACGGTCCACAGTCACCACCTTGTTCTGGAACGTGTTCCACTTCCTAACGGAGCGGCGCGCACATCGATACGCTCCTCCTCCACCGGACGGTCGTCGGCGGGCGCCTGAGACCGGGTACTAGGGTCGGCGGCATGTCGTTCCTGCGTCGACAGGTCGTCACGGCCGCACTGACTGCCAACGCGATCCGCCCGCTGCCCGGCTTCCGCAGCGGCATCCCGTCCTTCTTCGCCGGCTGGCTCGTGGGCGAGCTCGCCCCGCACGTCCTCGCCCTCACGGTCGCGGACGCCGCCGCCCACACCCCGAGGCGCCGCCGCGACCCCCGGGGACTGGCCCTCGCAGCGGCGAGCGCCGTCGGCCTCGGCTACCTGCTGGTGCAGGCGCGGCAGGTCCAGCAGCGAGCCGAGGACTGCCTGGTCGAGGGCCTGGGCGCCGACTACCTCGAGCAGCTCGACCCGAAGCCGACACCGGCGGACCTCGCCGTGCCCTGGCGGCGCCTGGTCTACCCGTTCCGCATGCGCACCGCCGAGGTGCGCGTCGAGAAGGACATCGCCTACGACCCGGACATCGGCCGACGGGGCCTGCTCGACGTCTACTCCCCCGCCGCCGGGGTGCCCGACGGCGGGGCGCCCGTCCTCCTCCAGGTGCACGGCGGCGGCTGGACGATCGGCAACAAGGACCAGCAGGGCATCCCGCTGATGCAGCACCTCGCCGCCAAGGGCTGGGTCTGCGTCGCGATCAACTACCGGCTCGCACCCCGCTCCGCGTTCCCAGCACACGTCATCGACGTGAAGAAGGCGATCGCGTGGATCCGCGAGCACATCGCCGAGCACGGCGGCGACCCCGACTACATCGCCATCACCGGCGGTTCGGCGGGTGGGCACCTCGTCGCGCTGGCCGCGCTCACCCCGGGCGACCCGGCGTACCAGCCGGGGTTCGAGGAGGCCGACACCTCGGTCCAGGTCGCGGTCCCGCACTACGGCGTCTACGACTTCGCCGGCTCCACCGGGCTGCGCAGCGCCGAGCTGCTCCGGGACAGGTTCCTGGGACCGAGGGTGCTCAGGAAGCGGTGGACCGAGGACCCGGAGGCGTTCGAGGACGCCTCACCGATCCTGCGGATCACCCCCGAGGCCCCGGACTTCTTCGTGCTCCACGGCGCCTACGACACCCTCGTGCCCGTCGAGCAGGCGCGGCTCTTCGTCGAACGGCTGCGCCAGGTCTCCAAGCGCTCGGTCGTGTACGCCGAGCTCCCCGGCGCGCAGCACGCCTTCGACGTCTTCCCGTCGATCCGCAGCGCGCACGTCGTCCGGGCCATCGACCGCTACCTGCACTGGCACTGGCACCAGTACCGCCGCGAGCGCGGCCGCGTCACGGGCTGAGTGTCAGGGAAGGCGGGGAGGCGTCAGGATCCCAAGTAAACCTGGGATCCTGACGCTTCCCGGCCATCGCAACACCCGCGGAGCGTCAGGAAAGGCCGATGAGTGGCCGGTCCGAGCGCGGCCCGGTCAGGCGGTGATGGCGGACGCGGGGTGCGCCTCGCCGAGGAGCGAGTCCCGGCGGTCGACCAGGGCGGCCACGGCGTCGAGGAAGCGGCCAGTGCTCTCCCCCACCTGGACGTCGTCGAAGTAGTGGTGCCGCATGGCGACGCGGGCCAGGTGGTGCTCGTCGTGCTCGAGGCGGGCAGCCAGCAGCGCGGCGAGGGCCGGCACCTCCACGTCCTCGATGACGTCGGCGCACCGGCTCACCGGGACCTCGCGGCGCAGGCGCTCGGCGTCGTGGTGCCGGTCGGTGATGAAGATCGGCTTCTCGGTGCGCAGGTAGAGCCAGTCGAGCCCCACCGAGGAGACGTCGGTGACCATCGCGTCGCAGTCGGGCATGAGGGCGAGGATGTCGCCGGAGACGATCGCCTCGTGACCGGCGTCCGGCTCCCGAGCGGCGGCCTCCTCGACCAGCGTGAGGATGGCGCGGTGCCCCCGGCGGACGGCGGGCGTGAGGCTGGTGGCGATCTTGGGGTGCGGCTTGTAGAGCAGGCGGACGTCCGGCACCGCCAGCACCGCGCGGACGAGGTCCGGACCGATCGTGTCCACGGAGGTGTAGTCGTTGTACTCCGCGTCGCCCTCCCACGTCGGGGCGTACAGCACGGTACGCCGGTCGCTCGGCGCCACCAGCCGGTCCCGCCGCAGGTCCAGCTGAGGTCTACCGATCCGGACCAGCCGGCCGGTGTCGAACTCCAGCAGGCCGGCCCGGTGGCGCTGCACCGCGGCCTCACCGGCCACGAAGACCCGGTCGTAGGCCTTGGCGTTGTTGCTGGCCATGCTCTGCTTGTCGCTCTCCCCGTGGTTGATGTGGACGTGGAGCGCCCGGCCGTGCAGGAGCGACTGGAAGTTGAGCATCGAGTTGTTGCAGTACAGCACGACCTTCGGGTCGACTCCCGCGTAGAGCTCCGTCAGGTCCGGGAACGACGCCGCGAGGGTCACCGGCAGCCAGGTGTGCGACCGCAGGACGGCGGCTGCCGCGTCGTCGCGCGCGACCACACCGACCCGGTGCTGGTCGTGCAGCTGCTCGAGGACGGGCAGCCACTGGAGGAGCTGGTAGGTCCGACTGCTGTCGTCGGCGAAGTAGGCGATCACGGAGGCCTCGAGCACCGGAGGATCGTAGGGCCGGGCTCGGGTCGTCCCACCATCGCCGGGACCGGGCCGCGGACCCTTCTCGGGCCGGCTAGCGGGGCAGGCCCAGGATCCGCTCGCCGGCGACGTTGCGCAGCACCTGGGTGGTGCCGCCGGCGATCGAGAGACAGCGGGTGTTGAGCATCTCCCACACGTCGCCGCGGACGTCCTCGGCACCGGTCAGCACCCGGTCGCCGTGGAGGCTCACCACCAGCTCCGAGCCGTCCTGCCGGTTGCGGACGCCCAGCAGCTTGGCCACGCTCGACTCCGGCCCCGGCCCCTGGCCGGCGAGCGAGCGCAGCGTCGAGCGCACCCCGAGCAGCGAGCAGACGGTCGACAGCGCGACCGCCCGGCCGACCCGCGCTTCCTGGGTCGCCGAGAGCCCGGCGGCCGCCAGCTCCACCGCCCGCTCGGTGCTCTTCGACAACCGGCTGCTCGCCATCGCGACCCGCTCGTTGGCCAAGGTGGTGCGGGCCAACCGCCAGCCGTCTCCCGGCTGGGCGACCAGCATGTCGTCGGGCACGAAGACGTCGTCGAGGAAGACCTCGTTGAAGAGCGCCTCGCCGGTGATCTCGCGCAGCGGCCGGACGTCGATCCCCTCGGAGCGCATGTCGACGAGGAAGTAGGAGATGCCCCGGTGCTGCGGCGCGTCCGGGTCGGTCCGCGCCAGGCAGATGCCCCAGTCGGCGCGGTCGGCCACCGAGGTCCAGACCTTCTGCCCGCTCAGCCGCCAGCCGCCGTCCACCTTGACGGCACGGGTCCGCAGCGACGCCAGGTCGGAGCCGGAGCCGGGCTCGGAGAAGAGCTGGCACCACACCAGCTCGCCGAGGAGGGAGGGCCGCACGAACCGCTCCCGTTGGGCGTCGGTACCGTGCTCGAGGATCGTCGGCAGCGCCCAGCCGGCGATGACGATGTCGGGGCGCTCGACCCCCGCGCGCGCCAGCTCCTGGTCGATGACGACCTGGGTGACCGCGTCCGCACCGAGCCCGTGGGGCGCCGGCCAGTGCGGCGTGAGGTAGCCGGTGTCCACCAGCGCGGCGCGACGCCGGTCCGCCGGTGTCGCGGCGATCCGCTCGACCGTCGCCCGGACCTCGTCGCGGACCGCGGTGTCCCGGCCGTCCAGGTCGACGTCGACCCGACGACGGGTGCCGGCGGTCGCCCGGGACGCCAGCGACCTGGCCGCCTCGTCGGTGTCCCCCACCAGGCTCCGCAGGGCCACCGCCCGCCGCAGGTAGAGGTGGGCGTCGTGCTCGAAGGTGAAGCCGATGCCGCCCAGGACCTGGATGCAGGTCTTGGCGACCTCCACCGCGCCGTCGAAGCAGGTCACCGCCGCGACGTCGGCCGCGAAGGCCCACTGACCGTCGTCCTCGCCGGCCAGTCCCTGCTGCGCGGCCGACGCGACGTCCCAGGCCGCGCCGGTGACGGCCTCGGCGGTCTCCAGCATCTGCGCGCAGAGGTGCTTCACTGCCTGGAAGGCGCCGATCTTCTGGCCGAACTGCTCGCGTACCTTGGCGTATTCGACGGCCGTCTCCAGGCACCACCGGGCGAGGCCGGCGGCCTCGGCCGCGGCGAAGGTCACCGCCGTACGGCGCAGCAGGTCGGCCGTCACGTGGGGGACGGCCACGCCGGCCACGGCAGCACCCGTCCCGGCGTCGGCGTCGACGTCCCCCACCGTGACCGTGCCGTACCGGCGGCTCAGGTCGAGCCCGACCTCGCTGGTGGCGGTGACGGCGTCGACGGGCAGCAGGCGCCACCCCGTCCCGGGGTCGACCAGGACATGGGTCGCCGACGGCGCGTCCCACACCACGCCGGACAGGCCGACCGCGACGACCGCGTCGGGCTCGAGCGGGGGGCGCGCCGCGGACCCGCTGCCCAGCACCGCGTGAGCGACGACCGGCCCGAGGAGCGGGCCGGGCACGAGGGCGTGCGCACAGGCCTCGAGCGCGACGGCCTGGTCCAGGAACGTGCCGCCGCCACCACCCGCCGACTCGGGCACGGCGATCGTCGCGACGCCCATCTCGACCACCGCCCGCCAGGTGGCGTCGAAGGACTCCTCGGCCCGTTCCTCGGAAGCCCGGGCCACGGCCGGGCCCTCGAGCGTGCCGGCCCACTTCCGCAGACTCGCCGCCAGGTCGACGTGCTCGTCGGAGATGCCGATCGACATGTGCGTCCTCTCACCGGGCCAGAACTAGAACGTGTTACAACCCTACTAGTCTGGCGCCGTGACGGACATCCCTGCCGCAGCCACCGAGACCACCGGAGACGGCTGGCTCGCCCATGCCCTCGCCGCCAAGGGCTTCATGCCCGAGGACGAGGGGATGCTGCTCCATCGCGTGGCCCTCGAGCGTCTCCCGCACGGGCCCGCGCTGGAGGTCGGCACCTACTGCGGCAAGTCCGCCATCTACCTGGCCGCGGCCGCCCGCGCGGTCGGCGGTCCCCAGGCCGTGGTGTTCACCGTGGACCACCACCGGGGGTCGGAGGAGAACCAGGCGGGCTGGGAGCACCACGACCCCACGCTCGTCGACGAGGAGTTCGGCCAGATGGACACCCTGCCGGTCTTCCGCAAGACGCTGCGCCGCGCGGCCCTCGAGGACGTCGTGGTCGCGGTCGTCGGCCGCAGCACCACGGTCAGCAGGCACTGGCGCACCCCGCTGTCGATGCTGTTCATCGACGGCGGGCACGCCGAGGAGCACGCACAGAACGACTACACGGGCTGGGCCCCGTGGCTGGTGCCCGGCGGACTGCTGGTCATCCACGACGTCTTCCCGGATCCCGCGGACGGCGGGCAGCCGCCGTACCACGTCTTCCTGCGGGCGCTCGAGTCCGGCGCCTTCGAGGAGGTCGAGGCGCTCGGCTCGATGCGGGTGCTACGTCGTACGGCGGGCGAGGCGGGCGACCGCCTGCCCTGACCCTCCAGGTGAGACGTCAGGTGGCACGTGCGGTGACCGGGCACTCGCACTCGAGGGCCAGCTCGGTGAAGTGCGGGGCCAGCGAGGTGCCGCGCATGATGCCGGAGCCGGCGGTGGCGTGACCGGCCACCTCGCCGAGCGCGTCGACGGCGAGGATGACGGCCGCCGCCGTGTAGGTCGTCCACTCGTGCGGCCAGTACACGTCGTCGCCGTAGACCCAGCCGGTCCAGTACTTCCCGTCCTCGCCGCGCAGGTGCTGCATGTCGGAGAGCAGCTGCAGGGCGCGCCGGTGGTCGCCGATGGCGTCGAGCGCCATCACCAGCTCGCAGGTCTCCGCGCCGGTCACCCACGGGTTGGTGTCGACGCAGTGGATCCCGAGGCCGGGGACGACGAAGTCCTCCCACCGGGTCGCCAGCAGCGCCCGGCCGGCGTCACCGCGGACGGCGCCACCGAGGACGGGGTAGTACCAGTCCATCGAGTACGTCGCCTTGTCCAGGAACTGGTCGCGGTGCTCGCGCAGGGCGTGGCCGAGCCGCCCGCCGGTCAGCTCCCACTCGGGCTGCGGGTCGTCGAGCAGGTCGGCGAGCGCCACACCGGCGCGCAGCGACTGGTAGATGCTCGAGGAGCCGGCCAGGAGGGCGCCCTCCTCCGTGGGGGTCCAGCGGATGCCGCCGAACGGCAGCTGCTGGCTGACCACCCAGTCCAGCCCGGCCCGGACGCTCGGCCAGAAGCGCTGCACGAAGGCGGCGTCGCGCCGGACCAGCCAGTGGTGCCAGAGACCGACGGCGAAGTACGCCGACATGTTGACCTCGCCGCGGCCGTCCTCGACCTCGCCGCCGACGATCTTCATCGGCCAGGAGCCGTCGGCGCGCTGGAGGGTGGGCACCCAGGCGTAGGCGCGCTCGGCGGCCTCGACCTGGCCGCCCACCAGCATCGCCATGGCCGCCTCGACGTGGTTCCAGATGTCCACGTGCTCGCCGGTCGTCCACGGGATCGCCCCACACGGCTCCTGCATGGCCGCGATCGAGGCGGCCGTCTCGGCGACCTGCGAGGCGGTCAGGACGCCGTCGACGTACGGCAGCCGGGCCAGGTCGACGTCGGACCGCTCAGTCATCGGCGCCCACGGTCTCGGGCTTGCGGAAGTAGAGCACCATGCTCTTGCCGATCAGCGGGTCGAGCACCTTGCCCGCGAGCTTGAGCGCGGTCGGCTGCTTCATGATCTCCCACACGAGCAGCTTGTGGTAGGCCTTCGCAAGCGGGTGGTCGTCGTTGTCGACGCCGACGGCGCACTTGATCCACCAGTACGGCGCGTGCAGGCCGTGTGCGTAGTCCTTGCCCTCGAAGATCATCGCGTCGCCGGGCCCACCGTCGTTGGGGCGGCCGGCCTTGGTCACCTTGTCGATCAGCTCGTGGTCGGTGTAGATCCGGATGTGGCCGCCCTGGGCGTTGTGGTAGTCGTCCGACAGCTTCCAGTTGATGACCTCGGGCAGCCACCGCGGCACCGAGATCGCCAGCGTGCCGCCGGGCCGCAGCACCCGGACCAGCTCCTTGATCGCGTCGACGTCGGCCCAGATGTGCTCGAGCACCTCGGCGGCGACGATGCGGTCGAACTCGCCGTCGGCGAACGGCAGCGACAGCGCGTCGCCCTCCTTCACGTCCGCCTCGGCACCGTCGGGGACCTCACCGGCCTCCTTCATCGCGAGGAAGAGCTCGCGGACTCCGGCCAGCTCCTCGGCATCCATGTCGAAGGCGATGACGTCGCCACCGCGGCGGTACATCTCGAAGGCGTGCCGCCCGGCGCCACAACCCATGTCGAGCACGCGGTCGCCCGGGCGCAGGCCCAGGCGGTCGAAGTCAACGGTGAGCACGGTCGTTCCTCTCCTCCGACGGACCGGCCGCACGTTCGCGGCGGTAGTCCTCGATCACTTCCTCGTACGCAGCGGCGACCTTGGTGGCCACGGCACGCCAGCTGAACATCTCCTCGACCCGGCGGCGCCCCGCCGCGCCCATCCGCGCCCGCCGCTCCGGGTCGTCGAGCAGCGCGCCCAGCGCGGCGTACAGCTCGCCGACGTCGCCGGGGGTGACCAGGTCGGCGGCCTCGCCGTCGGGCCCCGTCACCTCGGGGATGGCCCCGGCGCGCGAGACCACCAGCGGGGTCGCGCAGGCCATCAGCTCGGCGGTCGGCAGGGAGAAGCCCTCGTAGAGCGACGGCACGCACGCGACCTCCGCCGAGCCCATGAGCTCGACCAGCTCGGCGTCGCTGATGCCGCTGACGAACCGCACGTGCTGGCCGATCGAGAGCCTGTCGATGAGCCGCTCGGTGGTGCCGCCCGGCCGGGGCTTGGTGACGAGCACCAGCTCCACGTCGCGCTCGGTGCGGAGCTTGGCGAAGGCCTCGAGCAACGTCGCGATGCCCTTCATCGGCGCGTCGGCGCTCGCCATCGCCAGGATCCGGCCCGGCACCCGCGGCTTGGTCGGCGGGCGGAAGGTGTCCTCGACGCCCAGCAGGATCACCTGCATCCGAGCGGGGTCGACGCCGAAGTCGTGGGCGATGTCGCGCTTGGAGGCCTCGGACGGGGTGAGGATCTTCCGGGCGGCGCGCGCCACCTTGGCCTGCATGCGCAGGAAGCCGTACCACCGCCGCAGGGTCAGCTTGCGCCACGGGTTCCTGGTCTGGCTGAGGTCGATCCGCCGGTCGAAGGTGATCGGGTGGTGCAGCGTCGTGATGAGCGGCAGCCCCAGCTTCTCGATCTCGAGCATGCCGTAGCCGAGCACCTGGTTGTCGTGGACGATGTCGAAGTCGTCCACCCGGTCGCGCAGGACACGGACGATCCGCGAGCTGAAGGTCTTCGGCTCCGGGAAGCCGGCCGCGCACATCGTGAGGAACTCCTCGACGTCGATGCGGTCGCGGAACTCGCGCAGCTTCGGCACCCGGAAGGGGTCGGGCTGGCGGTAGAGGTCGAGGCTGGGCACCTCGGTCAGCCGTACGTCGGGGTGGTCCAGCTCGGGGTAGGGCTGCCCGGAGAAGACCTCCACCTCGTGCCCGAGGTTGGCCAGCTCGCGGCTGAGGTGGCGGAGGTAGACCCCCTGCCCGCCGGTGTGGGGATGGCTGCGGTAGGACAGCATCGCAATCCGCATACGTCGCGAACCCTTCTTCTTCGACGCCTCTCGGCGTCCTCGAGGCGGTGACCGCGGTCACCGGCATCCGGACACTCGCCGGGCTGAGGACACGCCGGGCCGGACGAAGTAGAACAAGTTCCTATCACGTTCCACCAGGCGCTAGCCTAGGCCACATACCGGCGGTCTCGTCCGGGACCCGCATCGGATCAGTGAGGTGGGTCACTGGTCCCGCGCCACCCCGAACGACGAGCGGCCCGCGGGCCGCGGACATGGGAGCATCCATCCCGATGAGCGCCACCAACTCCCTCGGAATCGAGGACCTCGGCTCCGCCGCCCAGCGCGACCGCCGCAAGCGGATCCTCGACGCCACCATCGACCTCGCGTCCAAGGGCGGGTTCGACGCCGTGCAGATGCGCGCCGTCGCCGACCAGGCCGACGTCGCCCTCGGGACCCTCTACCGGTACTTCCCCTCGAAGATCCACCTGCTGGTCTCGGCGCTGGGCCGCGAGTTCGAGCGCACCGAGGCCGCGCGGCGCGACGACGAGATCCCGGGCGACACCGCCTCCGAGCGGGTCATCCACGTGCTCAAGGGGACCACGCGCGGCCTGCAGGGCAGCCCGCACCTGACCGAGGCGCTCACCCGCGCGTTCATGTTCGCCGACGCCTCGGTCCAGGCCGAGATCCACACCGTCGGCATGCTGTTGACCTCGATGCTGACCCGGGCGATGCACCCCGAGCAGCCCGAGCCCACCGACGACGACGTGACCGTCGCGCGCGTCATCGGCGACGTGTGGCTGGCGGCGCTCGTCGGTTGGGTGACCGGCCGGATGACCGCGGCCGAGACCGGCGAGCAGATCGAGCGCGCCGTCCACCTCATCCTGCGGGACTGACCGGCGCCTCGACACCGCCGACACCGGCTGGTTGAGGAAGGCGCGCAGCGCCTGTCTCGAAACCCGCCCACCCCCAGCCACTCGGTCTCGAGACGCTTGCTGCGCAAACTCCTCGACCAACCGGGGCCAGCCAGCCACCACACCCGGGGCCAGCACTGGGAGATTCCACAGACGCGGCCAGGGGTCTGGAGTCGATCCTGCCGGCAGCCGATCGTCGGGAGACATGGCATGGACCTACATCGTGGAGTGCGCCGACGGAAGCTACTACGTCGGCAGCCCCACCGACGTAGGCGCCGAATCTGAGAACACAACCACGCCGAGCACGGCGCTGCCGCGCGCACCAGGCAGCGGCGGCCGGTGACGCTGGTCTGGTCGGCCGAGGTCGAGCGCGTGACCGAGGCCTACGCGTTCGAGAAGCAAGTGCAGGGATGGGGACGGCGGAAGCGGGAGGCGCTGATCAGAGGTGAGCTCGGCGCCTTGCCCGCGCTCGCCAGCAGGGCCTGGCCGAACCGGGGCGGGTAGCCGTCGATCGGGTGGGTTTCGAGACGGCCGCTGCGCGGCCTCCTCAACCGACCGGGCACACCAGCTGCATCAGTCCAGGAACTCCGCGGTCGTGCCGCCCAGGTCCATGGGGTCCATGCCCAGCTTGCGGTGGTCCCAGCTACGCACCCGGTCGACGTCGAGACGCACGACCACCCGGTTCCTCGCCATCACCTCGACGAAGGGCCGCAGCTCCTCGGTGTACGGCGCGTTGTAGCGCTCGAAGACGTTGACGCACACGTCCCAGACCACGTCCGGGTCCTCGACGACGACACCGCTGCCCTCCAGGGAGACGCCGCGCAGCTGGTCGTAGGTGTGCCCGGCCTCCACGAGGAAGCTCATCCGCGGGTCCCGCCGCAGGTTGACGACCTTCTGCGACTTCGCCTTCGTCTCCAGCCACACGTGGCCGTCCATCCAGGCGTACCACATCGCCACGAGGTGGACCTGGCCCTGCGGACCGATGGTCGCCACCGTCGAGCTGCGCTGCTGGGTGAGGAAGGTGTCGACCTCGTCCTCGGACATCACGACCTGGGACCGCTGGTTCGCCATGGCCGGGACCCTAGCGGTTCGCCACGGCTCAGCCGCCGAAGGCGTGGGTCGAGGTCACACCACCGTCGATGGCGATCTCGGCGCCGTTGACGTACGCCGACTCGTCGGACGCGAGGTAGACGTAGAGCGGCGCGATGTCCTCGGGCTGGCCCACGCGCCGCAACGGCACCTTGGCGGCGCCGTACTCCATGGCGGCGTCGCCCCCGTGGACCCGGGTCATCGGGGTGTCGATCATCCCGGGGTGCACGGAGTTGACCCGGATGCCGTGGGGACCGAGTTCCATCGCGGCGCACTTGGTCATCCCCCGGATCGCCCACTTCGTCGCGGCGTACGCCGTGCAACCGGCCATGCCCGCCAGGCCCTCGACCGAGGAGGCGTTGATGATGGAGCCCCGCCCGCGCCGGCGCATGGTGCCCGTGACGGCCTGCATGCCGAGGAAGCACCCGAGCTGGTTGACCCGGAAGAGCAGCTCCGCCTCGTCCTGCGGCATGGTCTCGATCTCACCGAACCGCAGCAGGCCGGCGTTGTTGGCCAGCACGTCGACCGGCCCGAACCGCTGCTCGACGTCCTCGACGAGGCTCGCCCACGAGGCGGCGTCGCTGACGTCGTGGTGGGCGAAGTGCGCTCTGCCCCCGGACCCGTCGGCGAGCTCGTCGGCCAGCGCCTGGCCCTGCTCCTTGGCGATGTCGGCCACGACCACCGCGGCGCCCTCGGCAGCGAACGCGCGGCTGATCGCCGCACCCTGCCCCATCGCACCACCGGTGACGATGGCGACCTTGCCTGCGAGACGTCCCATGAGCGTTCCTCCTTCAGACCGTGAGCTGCATGATCGAGTCGGCGGCGAACCCCTGTGCGGGGTCCCGGCCCTCGAAGTGGCCACCGACCTGCACGGCGAGGTCCGCCAGGTCCCAGGTCGCGCCGGAGGCGTCGAAGCGCTGCTCCACAACCGGCGCCGCCAGGAGCGCCACCATCCCGCCGTACACCACGAAGACCTGGCCGGTGATCGCGTCGGCGGCCGGCGAGGCGAGGTAGGCCACCAACGGCGCGACGTGCTCGGGCGAGTACGGGTCGATCTCCTTGCCGGAGGTGTCCTCCCCGAAGACCTGCGCGGTCATCGCGGTGCGCGCGCGCGGGCAGATCGCGTTCGCCCGGACACCGATCCGCCCGAGCCCGCGCGCGGTGGAGAGCGTGAGCGCGGTGATGCCCGCCTTGGCGGCCGCGTAGTTCGGCTGACCGGGAGAACCGCCGAGGAACGCCTCGCTGGCGGTGTTGACGACGCGTCCGTAGACCGGCGCACCGGTCTCCTTGGCCCTCCCCCGCCAGTACGCCGCGGCGTTGCGCGAGAGCAGGAAGTGGCCGCGCAGGTGGACGCGGATCACGGCGTCCCACTCCTCGTCGGACATGTTGAACAGCATCCGGTCGCGGGTCATCCCGGCGTTGTTCACCACGACGTCCAGGGAGCCGAACCCGTCGACCGCGGCCGCCACCATCGCGTCGGCGGTGGCGCGCTCCGACACGTCGCCCTCGACGACCGTGGCCTCGCCGCCCCGCGTCCGGATCTCGTCGGCGGCCTCGTCGGCGGCGCCCGGGAGGTCGTTGAGGACCACCCGCGCACCGGCTGCCGCCAGAGCGAGCGCCTCGGCGCGACCCAGGCCGGCGCCGGCGCCCGTGACGACGGCGACCTTGCCGTCCAGCGACAGCTCGGGGCTGTGGTTGCTCACGCTCATCCTTCCAGCGAGATCGCCGCGCGCGGGCAGGCAGCCACGGCGCGCTTGACGTTCTCCTCGTTCTCGGGGGTGGTCTCGTCGGTCTTGAGCTGGAGGTAGTCGTCGTCGTCGAGCTCGAAGACCTCCGGCGCCATCGCCTCGCACAGCGCGTTGGACTCGCAGAGGTCGAAGTCGACCTTGATCTTGCTCATGACTCAGCTCCCTTCACTGGAATGGCCGGGGAAGACCTTGGCGGTCGGGTCGATCGCCACGGTGGCGTTGTTGACGGCGGTCGCGGCCTCGCCGAAGCCGACGGCGATCAGCCGGACCTTGCCGGGGTGCTCCGTGATGTCGCCGGCGGCGAAGACCCGCGGCAGGTTGGTGCGCATCGCCGCGTCGACGACGACGTGGCGCTTGTGGACCTCGATGCCCCACTGCTGCAGCGGGCCGAGGTCGGCGATGAAGCCCAGCGCCGCGACGACGGCCTGGGCCGGGCACGACGTCGTCTCGCCGTCGACGACCAGCTCGACGGCCTCCAGACCGTTCTCGCCGCGCAGGGCGGCGACCTCGGCCCGGGTGACGATGCGGACCGAGGAGTCGCGGACCTGCTGGACGGTCCGCTCGTGCGCACGGAAGGCGTCGCGGCGGTGCACCAGGGTGATGGAGCGGGCGATCGGCTCGAGGTGCAGCGCCCAGTCGAAGGCGCTGTCGCCACCGCCCACGATGACGACGTCCTTGCCGGCGTACGGCTCGAAGCGGGGGACGAAGAACTCCAGCCCCCTGCCCACCCAGCCCTCGCCCGCGGGCAGCGGACGCGGGCGGAACGTGCCGATCCCCGCGGTGACCACCACGGCTCCCGCCACCACCTCGGTCCCGTCGTCGAGGCAGACGGTGACGCCGTCCTCGCGGTGGTCCAGGGTCATGGCGGTCCGGCCGAGGAGGTACGTCGGGTCCGCGGTGGCCGCCTGCTCGACCAGACCCGCGACCAGGTCGCGTCCCTTCACCGACGGGAACCCGGCGACGTCGAGGATCTGCTTCTCGGGGTACATCGCGGTGATCTGGCCGCCCAGCTCGGGGAGCGAGTCGACGACCGCGACCCGGTGGCCGCGGAAGCCGGCGTAGTAGGTCGCGAAGAGGCCGGTCGGGCCGGCGCCCACGACGAGCAGGTCGGTCTCGACCCGGGTGGGGGCTGGGGCGGCGGGGGTCTCGGTCACGGCGGTGATCCTGCTCCTCCCGCCCGGAGTGGTCTACTAGAACGTGTTCTAGATCTGGTCGGGACAGTTCTATCAGAGCGCGTCGAGGTCCGTCACGACCCAGGCCCCCGCGTCGCGGTGGAGAGTCACCACGACCCGGTTCAGGTCCGCTCGCGGCTGCCTGCTGTTCTTGCCGGTCGTCGACTGGTTGACGAACAGCAGCGCCTTGACGTCGTGCTCGCTCGCCGAGATCGCGGACGCCGCGACCACCGTCGCCTCGACCGTGGAACAGCGTGGTGAAGACCCGCTTCGTGATCTCGACCCCACAACGACCGTGCCCACCGGCGTACCGCACGGTCCCCCGTCGGCCGGCCGAGCCGTCCTAGGATGCAGCGGTGGCCACCCCGCCGACACCCGCCGCGACGCCGGCCTCGACTCCCGCGTCGACCAGGTCCCGGCACAGCCGGGAGCAGGTGCGCGGGGTCCTCGGCCGGCACCCCTCCGCGGTGCTCCTGGCCGTCCAGCTCGTCGTGGTGCTGGTCCACCCGTTCCTGCAGGACACCGCGGTCGGGCGTGCCTTCATCGGGGTGGCGCAGATCAGCGTGGTGTCGATCGCGGTGTGGGCGGTGCGGCGCACCCCGGCGCTCAACTGGGCGGGCGCACTGCTCGGCGGCCCCGCCGTGGTCTTCACGGTCCTGGAGGCGGTCTCCCCCGACACGGGCTGGATCGTGCTCGTCTCCGCCCTCCTGCACGCGCCGTTCTACTTCTACGTCTCCTACGCGCTGATCCGGTACCTGTTCCACGACGACCAGGTGACGACCGACGAGCTGTACGCGACCGGCGCCGCCTTCACCGTCGTCGCCTGGGGCTTCGCCTACCTGTACGCCGCGGTGCAGGTCCTCGTGCCGGGCTCGTTCCTCGGCACGTCCGAGGGCGAGGCCCGCACCTGGTTCGAGCTGCTCTACATGTCGTTCTCGGTCCTCACCAGTGTCGGACTCTCGGACGTGGTCCCGATCGAGGCGAACGCCCGCTCGCTGGTGATGGTCGAGATGGTCGCCGGGGTGCTCTACGTGGCGCTGGTGGTGTCGCGGCTGGTGGGCCTCGTCGTGTCCCGCCAGGCCGTGAAGGAGACCCAGGCGGCGGCCGGCGACGACCAGCCCTGACGGTGAGCAGGGGGCCGCGCGGCTGGGCGGTCCCGCCGGCTCAACCAGACGCGGGCGGCTCGAACGCGTAGCCCACGCCGCCGACCGTGCGGATCCAGTCCCGCGCGCCACCCCCCGCCTTGCGCAGCTTGCGCCGGAGGTTCGCGACGTGCACGTCGACGAGGAAGTCGGACTCGATGAACTCGCCCTGCCACACCTCGCGCACCAGGTCGCCACGCTCCCAGGTCCGCCCCGGAGCCGCCGCCAGGGACGTGAGGAGCGCCAGCTCCGCCGGGGTGAGCGGCAGCGGCTCGCCGTCGAGGAGAGCGAGGTGGTCGACCGGCACGAGCACCAGCCCGCCGCCGGCGTGCACCTCCGGCTCGGCCGGACGCCTCGGCGTCTCCGCGCTCCCCGGCACCGACTCCTCGGCGCCCCCAGCGCCCGGCGCGGACTCCGCCACCCGCGGCCGGCGCAGCAGCGCGGCCGCACGGGCACGGAGCTCCCGGGGCGAGAAGGGCTTGGCGAGGTAGTCGTCGGCACCCATCTCCAGGCCGACCAGGCGATCGATCTCGGAGTCCCGACCAGTGATCATGATGACGTAGGCGTCGCTGAAGGTCCGGATGCTCCGGCACACCTCCGTGCCGTCCATGTCGGGCAGCGTGAGGTCGAGGGTGATCAGGTCGGGGGGCTCCCGCCGCGCACTCGCCACGGCCTCCGCGCCGCTCGACGCCGTCGTCACCTCGATGCCGGCGCCGGCCAGGACGGTCACGATCAGCTCGCAGATGTCGGGGTCGTCGTCCACGACAAGTGCGCGGTGCGGCGCCCCGGCCACCGTGTCAGCCACCGTGTGGCCCCTTTCGTCCTCGACGGGCCCCCGTCCCCTGACAGGATAGGTCCCCGGGAGTCGGGCGAACCGACGAGTGGGCACCGGCCCAGGCGACGACGCACCCGACGACGAGGACAGGAGACCGAGACGTGACGACGACCGCCCGCTCGTCGGAGCCCGCCGAGGAGCAGCGGCGCCAGCGCGCGGTCGAGGGCCTGCCGGTCGGGCCGGGCGGGCGACACGAGAGCCTCGACCGGATCACCCGACTGGCCCGCACCGCGCTCGGCGTGCCGATGGCGGCGGTGGCGATCCTCGACCGTGACCGTGCGTGGTTCCCGAGCAGCCAGGGCCTCCCCGCCGGCGCGGTCATCCGCGAGGAGACCTTCTGCACGGTGACGGCGTCCGGCGCCGAGACCTTGGTGCTCTGCGACGCCGCCGACGAGCCGCTCCTCGCCCATCTCGAGCTGGTCGTCGGGGGCGCGGTGCGGTTCTACGCCGGCGAGCCGCTGCGCGACGGCGCCGGCAACGTGCTCGGCACGCTGTGCGTCTTCGACGCCACGCCGCGGCAGCTCGACGAGGAGCAGCTCGGCACGCTGCGCGACCTCGCTGCTTGGGCCGAGCACGAGCTGGTCGCCTCCGTGGAGATGCTCCAGGCAGGGCGGGTCCAGGCCTCCCTGCTGCCGTCCGCGCCGATGCGCGTGGACGGCTGGGACGTCGCGGGCCTCTGCCTGCCGGCCCTCGCGGTGGGCGGCGACTTCTTCGACTACGACGTCACCCGGCGCACGCTCCACCTCGCGCTCGGCGACGTGATGGGCAAGGGCACCGGCGCCGCCCTTCTCAGCGCCGGCGTACGCACCGCCCTGCGCGGCACCAACGACGCGGTCGCCGCCGGGGTCGACCTGGGCATCGTGGTGACCCAGGTCGCCCGCGGGCTGCTGGCCGACTTCGAGAGCGCGGAGTCCTTCGCCACGCTCATGGAGGTCGCGATCGACCTCGACGACGGAGAGCTCCGGTACGTCGACGCCGGGTCCGGGCTGGGCCTGCTGGTGGGTGCGGACGGTTCGGTGACCCGCCTGGGCGGCGAGGACCGCCCCCTCGGCGTGCTCCCCGATGACCACTGGACCGAGCACCTGACGGAGATCGAGCCCGGCGGCCGGCTGCTGGTCTTCAGCGACGGCCTCCTCGACCTGGTCGAGGACCCGGTGCGGTGGTGGGAGCCGATCGGGGCACTGGTGGCCGACGCCGTTGACGTACCGGCCCTGCTGACCGCCGTCGCGCGGCTGGCGCACGCGCAGACGGCGCTCGACGACATCACCGTCGTGGCGGTGTTCCGCTCGGACGGTGAGCGATGACCCGCCGGCTCGCGCTGATCCGCGTGGTCGTCGTCATCACCGCCCTCCTCGGCCTGAACTACGTGACCTGGCGCTGGCTGTTCTCGGTGAACTGGTCCGCCTGGTGGATCGGCGTGCCGCTCGTGGTCGCCGAGACCTACAGCCTGGTCGACTCCCTGCTCTTCGGCCTCGGCGTGTGGCGGCTCAAGGAGCGTGGCGACCCGCCGCCTGCGCCGCCGGACCGGACCGTCGACGTCTTCATCGCCACCTACGACGAGCCGGTCGAGCTCGTGATGGCCACCGCCCGCGCCGCCAAGGCGATCCGCTACCCGCACCGGACCTGGATCCTCGACGACGGCAACCGTCCCGAGCTGCGGGCAGCGGCCGAGGCGGAGGACATCGGCTGGTTGACCCGGTCGGCGGACTGGGCCGGCATGCCGCGGCACGCCAAGGCAGGCAACCTGAACAACGCCCTGCTGCAGACCGACGGCGAGTTCATGCTCGTCCTCGACGCCGACCAGGTCCCGCTGCCGGAGATCCTCGACCGGACGCTCGGCTACTTCGAGGACGAGCAGATGGCGCTCGTCCAGACGCCCCAGTGGTTCGTCAACGTGCCCGAGCATGACCCGCTGGGGAGCCAGGCGCCGCTCTTCTACGGGCCGATCCAGCAGGGCAAGGACGGCTGGAACGCCGCGTACTTCTGCGGGTCCAACGCCGTGATCCGGCGCGAGGCCCTCATGCAGCTGGGTGTCTCCCGCTACGTCGGCGAGGTCGAGGAAGGGGTGCGGCGCGCCCTGCGCACGTCTCGCTCGGTCATCCGCCAGGCCCGCAAGCAGCTGACCAAGGACGACGTCGCCGTCCGCGAGGCGCTCGACGCGATCGCCGTCGACATCGGCAAGGCGCGTCGCGCGCTGGACCGGGGCGAGGCGCTCTTCGACGTGACGTTCCGGTTCCAGCAGCGGGTCGCGCAGGTCCGTCGCTCGCTGGTCGAGAGCGACCTGCGGGCCCTGCAGGCGGACCTCGACATCATCGCCAGCCTCGAGGGCATCGCCGAGAGCCCGGACGGCGGACTCGCCACGATCGACCTCGCCGCACTCGACCAGATGGCCGACCGCGAGTGGTCGCCCCTCGGCGCGGTCGAGACGGTCGAGGCGCTCGTCAACGCCGTCGACGTCGGCCGCGGCGGCGAGGCGCAGCCGATCATGCCCCTCGCGACCATCTCGGTCACCGAGGACATGGCGACGTGCATGCGGCTGCACGCGCTCGGCTGGCGCACGGCGTACCACGACGAGGTGCTGGCCCACGGGCTGGCACCGGAGGACCTGCAGGCGATGCTCGTGCAGCGCCTGCGCTGGGCGCAGGGCACCGTGCAGGTGATGTTCCGGGAGAACCCGCTCGTGCAGAAGGGGCTCAGCCTCGCCCAGCGGCTCATGTACTTCTCCACCATGTGGAGCTACCTGTCCGGCTTCGCGGCGATCGTCTACATCGCCGCGCCGGTCGTCTACCTGACGACCGGGGTGCTGCCCGTGCAGGCGTTGAGCGCCGACTTCTTCATCCGGCTCGTGCCGTTCCTCGTCATCAACCAGCTGCTCTTCTTCATCGTGGCCCACGGGCGGCCCACCTGGCGCGGACAGCAGTACTCCCTGGCGCTGTTCCCGATCTGGATCAGGTCCTTCACGTCCGCCTTCGGCAACGTGTTCCTGGGCCGCAGCCTCGACTTCGCCGTCACGCCGAAGACCCGGCGCGAGGACTCCGGCCCGGCCTGGCACCTGGTGAAGCCCCAGCTGTGGGCCATGGCCCTGCTGGTCGCCGCCGCGGTGATCGGCGTGGTCCGCATCGTGCTGGGCGAGGCTGAGCCGCCCGGGACCGTCTTCAACCTCGTGTGGGTCGCCTTCGACCTGGCGATCTTCTCCGTCATCATCCGAGCCGTCCGCTATCGCGGATTCGAACCGGATGCCGTCCCGACCGGCGCCGGACCGGGCGCCGGACCGACCCCAGGAGTGCCTGCATGATCGAGATCGACGTCCGGACCCGGCCCGACGGGGTCGGTGTGGTGGTGCCACGCGGGCGGCTGAACATGGTGTCGGCCCGCCAGCTCAAGGAGCTCCTCAGCGACCTGGTCGGCCAGGGGACCACCCGGATCGTGGTCGACATGGCCGAGACGACGTTCCTGGACTCCTCCGGCCTCGGGGCGCTCATCGGCGGGCTGAAGTCGGCGCGGCAGGCCGGCGGGGACCTCCGGATCGCCCGACCGACCCCGGCCGTGCAGACCGTCTTCGAGCTGACCAACCTCGACCGCGTGCTGCGCGCCCGCGACGGCGTGGACACGGCCTTCGATGACTGACGACCGGCTCGTCCTCTCGGCTCCGGCGGTCCCGGAGTCGCTGGAGGTGGTCCACGCGATGCTCGCCCAGCTGTGGGCGAGCGCCGGCGAGGTCGCCGACCGGGACCGGATGCGCTTCGAGATGGCGGTCATCGAGATCGTGGCGAACGTCGTCGAGCACGCCTACGCACGCGACGCCTCGACCGGCCGGCGCTTCGAGATCTCACTGGTCGCCGACGAGGAGCGGCTCGTCGCGACCCTGGGCGACAACGGTCTGCCGATGGAGCTCGACATGAGTGCGGTCACCATGCCGGACGACGAGCTCGCCGAGTCCGGGCGTGGTCTGGCCCTCGCCACGGCCGCCCTCGACGACCTCCGGTACGAGCGCGTCGAGGGTCGCAACCGGTGGACGCTGGTGTGCCTCCGGCAGCCCGCCTGACCCGTCCTCGCGGGGCAGCCCGCTCTCAGTCCGCGGCGGAGGAGGCCGCGAGCTGTGCCCGGGGGGTGCGCCGGCGGGCGAGCCGCCGCAACCGGTAGACCTGGCTTGCTCCCACGCCCCAGAGCAGGAACTGGGTGGCCATCGCCCAGCGGAAGGCGTCCGCGGTGTAGTCCCCACCCGGCGCGGTCCGCCAGTCGAGGACCAGGCCGATCATCACCACGAGGACCAGCGTGGCGAGGAAGCCGCCCTGGTTGATGAGGCCACTCGCGCTGGCGAGGCGCGAGCTGGGGTTCGAGGTCCGGCCGAGGTCGAAGCCGATCATCGACGCGGGTCCACCCACCCCGACGACGACGGCGAGCAGGACCAGCACCCCCAGTGGGGCCTCGCCGGGCCACGACAGCACGACGGCCCACATCGCCGCGACGGCGGCGACGATGGTCAGCACCATCGAGGACCGGTGCCACGGGTGCGCCGCGACGAGCCATCCGAGCACCGGCCCGGCCGCCATCACCGACACGACGACCACGGTGAGCAGGGTGCTGGCCAGGGTCGGCGAGAGTCCCTCGCCGACCACGAAGTACGGGTAGCCCCAGAGCAGGCCGAGGACGTTGCCGCTGAAGGGGGTCGAGAAGTGCATCCAGAAGCCCAGCCGCGTCCCCGGCTCGGACCAGGAGGCGCCGAGGCTGGCGCGCACGGCCGCCAGCGACATGGTCTCCCCGCGGAGGTTCCGCTGCGTCGGGGTGTCTCGCATCACGACCGCGAGCGCGACGAGGAGCACCGGGCCGAGCGCTGCCGCGAGGAGGTACGCCGTGGTCCAGCCGAGGTCGCGCAACGCCCAGGTCATCGGCACCGCGGAGATGACCGCGCCGAGCTGGCCCAGCGTCCCGGTCAGCTGGCTGAACAGCGGGATCCGCCGGAGCGGGAACCAGCTGCTGACCAGGCGGAGCACGCAGATGAAGGTGAGCGCGTCGCCGACGCCGACCAGCGCGCGGGCCGCCAACGCCGCCGGGTACGTCGAGGCGAGCGCGAAGCCGGCCTGCGCGACGGTCATGACCACCAGCCCCGTGAGCAGCACGCTGCGGGACCCGAACCGGTCGACGAGCAGGCCGACCGGCACCTGCATGCCGGCGTAGACGAGCAGCTGGAGCATGGTGAACGTGGCCAGCTGGGAGGCGGAGATGTCGAACCGCTCGGTGGCGATCAGGCCCGCCACGGCCAGCGACGAGCGGTGGAAGACGGCCAGCAGGTAGACGAGGAGCCCGACGCCCCACACCAGGAGAGCCGTGCGGAGAGGCGGCTCGGTCGTGGCGATCACCGGAGCATTCTCACCGCCACCGGGCTACTTCGTTGCTTCCATCATCTGGCGCAGCTCCTTCTTCAGCTCGGAGATCTCGTCGCGGAGCCGGGCGGCGACCTCGAACTGGAGCTCGGCGGCGGCGCTGCGCATCTGGTCGGTGAGGTCCTGGATCAGCTGGGCGAGGTCGGTGCTCGGCATGCCCGCGAGGTCGGCGGCGTGCTTGCCGGCGTCTTTCTTGCCGAGCGCGGGGACCGGCTGCTTGGCCTTCGCGCCGCCCGCGCGGCCCTTGGCCTCGGTGTTGGCCCAGGTCTCCAGGAGCGCCTGGGTGCTCTCGTCCTCGCGGGCCAGCATCTCGGTGATGTCGGCGATCTTCTTGCGCAGCGGGGTGGGGTTGATGCCGTGCGCCTCGTTGTAGGCGACCTGCTTGGCCCGGCGCCGGTTGGTCTCGTCGATGGCGTTCTCCATCGACGGGGTGATCTTGTCGGCGTACATGTGCACCTGGCCGGACACGTTGCGCGCCGCGCGCCCGATGGTCTGGATCAGCGACTTGTCCGAGCGGAGGAAGCCCTCCTTGTCGGCGTCGAGGATGGCGACCAGCGAGACCTCCGGGAGGTCGAGGCCCTCCCGGAGCAGGTTGATGCCGACGAGGACGTCGTACTCCCCCAGCCGCAGGTCGCGCAGCAGCTCGATCCGCTTGAGCGTGTCGACCTCGGAGTGCAGGTAGCGGGTGCGGATGCCCGCGTCGAGCAGGTAGTCGGTGAGGTCCTCGGACATCTTCTTGGTCAGCGTCGTGACCAGCACCCGCTCGTCGCGCTCCACGCGGAGCCGGATCTCGTGGATCAGGTCGTCGATCTGGCCCTTGGTCGGCTTGACCACCACCTCGGGATCGACGAGCCCGGTCGGTCGGATGATCTGCTCCACGACGTCGCCGCCGACCTTGTCGAGCTCGTAGTCGCCCGGCGTGGCGGAGAGGTAGATGCTCTGGCCGATCCGGTCGAGGAACTCCTCCCAGCGCAGGGGGCGGTTGTCCATCGCGCTGGGCAGCCGGAACCCGTGCTCGACGAGGTTCCGCTTGCGCGACATGTCGCCCTCGTACATGCCGCCGATCTGCGGGACGGCGACGTGGGACTCGTCGACCACGAGCAGGAAGTCCTCGGGGAAGTAGTCGAGCAGGCAGTTCGGCGCCGAACCCCGCTGGCGGCCGTCGATGTGCATCGAGTAGTTCTCGATCCCGGAGCAGGAGCCGACCTGCCGCATCATCTCGATGTCGTAGGTCGTGCGCATCCGCAGGCGCTGGGCCTCGAGGAGCTTGCCCTCGCGCTCGAACCTCGCCAGCTGGTCCTCCAGCTCCAGCTCGATGCCCTTGATCGCCCGCTCCATCCGCTCCGGGCCGGCGACGTAGTGGGTCGCCGGGAAGACGTAGAGCTCCTCGTCCTCGGTGATCACCTCGCCGGTCACCGCGTGCAGCGTCATCAGCCGCTCGATCTCGTCGCCGAAGAACTCGATGCGCACGGCGTGCTCCTCGTAGACCGGGAAGATCTCGAGGGTGTCGCCGCGGACCCGGAAGGTGCCCCGGGTGAACGACATGTCGTTGCGGGTGTACTGGATCTCGACGAGGCGGCGCAGGATCGAGTCCCGGTCGTGCTCCTCGCCGACGCGCAGCCGGATCATCCGGTCGACGTACTCCTGCGGCGTGCCCAGGCCGTAGATGCAGGAGACCGTGCTGACCACGATGACGTCGCGCCGGGTCAGCAGGCTGTTGGTCGCGGAGTGGCGCAGCCGCTCGACCTCCTCGTTGATCGAGGAGTCCTTCTCGATGTAGGTGTCGGTCTGCGGGACGTAGGCCTCGGGCTGGTAGTAGTCGTAGTAGGAGACGAAGTACTCGACGGCGTTGTCGGGGAAGAGCTGGCGCAGCTCGTTGGCGAACTGCGCAGCGAGCGTCTTGTTCGGCTGCATGACCAGCAGCGGTCGCTGCACCTGCTCGGCGACCCAGGCGACCGTGGCCGTCTTGCCGGTGCCGGTGGCACCGAGGAGCACGACGTCCTCCTCGCCGGCCTGGATGCGGCGGGTGATCTCCTTGATGGCCGTGGGCTGGTCACCGGACGGCTGGTAGTCGGAGACCACCTTGAACGGGGCCACGCGGCGCTCGAGATCGGTCACTGGACGCATGTCTTCGAGCGTAGTCGGCGGCGCCGACAGTGCCCCCGCTACAGCCCTCGCTACATTGTGGCCCGTGAGTCCCCGCCGACCGTCTGCCGCCGAGCGGGCCCTGCGGCTGCTCAACCGGACGCTGCTCACCGTCTTCGGCATCCAGCTCGCCATCGCGATCGGGATGTCGCTCGTGGACTCCTACCGCCGCCGGGGGAAGAGGCCGAAGCCGTTCCCGGTGACCCCGCCGCGGACGGTCCCGGTCGGTGACGGCGAGGTGACGACGTACACCTTCGGCAAGGACCTCTACGAGGACATGATCGCCGCGATCGAGGGCGCGCGGCGGCAGGTCCTCTTCGAGACCTACATCTGGAAGGGCGACGCCGTCGGCGAGCGCTTCAAGCAGGCGCTGGTCGACGCCGCGGACCGGGGCGTGGAGGTCTACTGCATCTACGACGGGTTCGCGAACCTCGTCGTCTCCCCGCGGTTCAAGCAGTTCCCGCCGTCGCTGAAGGTGCTGCGCTACCCGGTGTACGCCGCCGGCTGGCGCTTCTTCGACCTCACCCGCTACGGGCGCGACCACCGCAAGATCCTCGTCGTCGACGACACCGTCGGCTTCGTCGGCGGCTACAACGTCGGCACGGCCTACGAGACCGAGTGGCGCGACACCCACGTGCGGCTGACCGGACCGGCGGTGTGGGACCTCAAGCGCACCTTCGCCGACTTCTGGAACCTCAACCGGCGCCGGCTGATCGCGCACAGCGCGCGGCCGCTGCTGCTCGAGACGGCGTCGAGCTGGGAGCCGAGCATCCGGTTCCAGCGCAACGTCCCGCGACTGTGGATGTTCCCCATCCGCGGGATGTACCTGGAGGCGATCAACCGCGCCAACCGCAACATCTGGATCACCCAGGCCTACTTCCTGCCCGACCAGGACCTCGTCGACGCGCTCAAGGCTGCGGCCGGCCGCGGGGTCGACGTACGGCTGCTGGTGCCGCTGAAGTCCAACCACATCGTGGCCGACTGGATCTCGCGCGGTTACTTCTCCCAGCTCCTCGACGCCGGGGTGCGGATCTTCCGCTACCGCGACGCGATGGTCCACGCGAAGACGGCGACCGCCGACGGGACGTGGTCGACGGTCGGCACGGCGAACATCGACCGGCTGAGCCTCCAGGGGAACTACGAGATCAACATGGAGGTCATCGACGAGCGGCTGGCCGCCACGCTCGAGGAGATCTGGCGCCGCGACGAGTCGAACAGCATCGAGCTGACCAGCTCCGAGTGGGAGGCGCGCGACCTCCACCGGCGCTTCACCGAGTCGTTCCTGCGTCCCCTGCGCCCGCTGCTCTGAGTTGTGGGGCGTGGGGCGTGGGGCGCCCGGCCGTTCCCTCAGGCGCTCGGGAAGCGGATGACCGACGCCAGCTGCAGCGCCTTCGCCCGGTCGCCCTTGACCTTCAGCCGCCCCTTCATCACGCCGGCGACGGCACCCAGGTGACCGGTGGCCAGGCGGAGGAAGTCGTGGGCGTCGCAGAGGATGGTGGCGTCCCGCTCCCCCGCCGGGACCTCGGAGCCCGCGCCGTCCTCGCGGGTGACGGTGGCCGCGCCACGGTGGAGCCGGACGACGTACCGGTCCGGATCGCCGTCGGCGCCTGCGAGCCGGAAGCCGACCACCAGCTGCAGCTTGGCGGCCTTCCGCTCGTCCACGAACGACGGCAGCCGGCGGAAGACCTCCTCCAGCACGACGGGTCGGAAGCCGCCGGCCATCACCCGCTGCAGGTGGTCGACCGGGGCCTGACCGACGGCGCGGGCGACGTCGTCCGGATCGAGGGCGGTCGGGTCGACCGCCACCTCCTCCCGACCGGGGATGCGGAAGACCGCGCCCACCCCCAGGGCGAGCATCGCGTCGCCCTCGATGTCGAGGGCGCCGGAGAGGTACTCCAGGCCGGCGTTGCACTCACCCGACACCAGGCGCACGAAGCACAGGATGCTCGTGCGCAGGATGACGTCGGCGTCCGCAGCCTCCGTCGGGTCCTCGACCATCCGGACGTCGCCCCCGCGCAGCGAGATCGCGTGGCTCTCCAGGACCGCGCCGCGGCGCACCAGGTCGAAGCGGACGACGCCGTCGACCGCCGCCAGCCGATCGCGGTCGGCGTACTCGTCGAGGCGGCGCAAGATGCCCGGGACGGCCGCGCCGCGCACCTCGTCGCGGCCGATGAGCTCCAGCAGCGCCTCGTCGTCGGTCCGGGTCACGGCGGCGACGAGCTCCTCGGCCGGCGCCTGCGCGAAGAAGGCCTCCGCCGCGGCGGCGTCGGCGGTGCGGAGCTGGTCGAGCGACACCTCAGTCACCCGGCAAGACAACCACGTGATGGCGGGGCGTGCCGGTGCCGCCCCGTGGGTAGCGGGTCCCCATGGACGCCCCGCGCATCGCCCCCGGCGGCCCCCGGGAGGTCGGCCTGGTCACCTGGGCCCTGGCGCACGCCTTCGGGCGTCGCAGCGGCACCCGCCCGCCGGCGGTCTTCCTGACCATCGGCCGGCACCGGCGCCTCTTCCGCGGCTGGCTGCACTTCGCCGGTCGGCTGATGCCCGGCGGCCGGCTCCCGCGCCCCGAGAGCGAGCTGGTGATCCTGCGTGTGGCGCACCTGACCGGCAGCGAGTACGAGGCCACGCAGCACCGCGGCCTGGCCCGCCGGGCCGGCCTGAGCGCCGCCGAGGTGGAGCGGGTGCCGCTGGGCCCCGACGCCCCCGGGTGGACCGAGCGGCAGCGGCTGCTCCTGCGGACCACCGACGAGCTCCACGCCGACCGGGACCTCTCGGACCTGAGCTGGACCGAGCTCCGCTCGGAGCTGGACGAGGAGACCTGCCTCGAGCTGGTGATGCTCGTCGGGCACTACGAGCTGCTGGCGACCACGCTGCGGGTGCTCCGCGTGCCGCCCGACCCGCCCCGCTGAGCATCCCGGCCGACGCCGGGGGTGACCCTGCCGGCTGCGACGAGGCGGAGGAGCACGGCGACGGACACCGCCTGGGCGGCCAGCAGGGCGACGAGCACGAGCACCTGCGCCGAGGCCGCCTCGACCGGCGAGCCGCCCGCGAGGAGCACGCCGACGAAGGCGCCCGGGAGCGCGACCAGCCCGACGGTCCGGGTCTGGTCCAACCCCGGCACGAGCGCCTCCCGCGCGGTCGGCTCGAGGACCAGGTGCGTCGCCTCCTGCCGGCTCAGCCCCAGCGCGAGCGCCGCCTCCAGCTCGCCGTGCCGCGCGACCAGCTCCTGCGCGGCACGGCGACCGGAGAGGGTGGCCGCGGTCATGGCGCCTCCGACCACGATGCCGGCCATCGGGATCAGGCCCCGCTCGTCCAGGCGCACCACGCCGGACAGGCCGGCGAGGGCGACGACCGGGACGGCCCCGGCGGCGAGCGCGAGCCCCAGCCAGGGCAGCTGCCGGTCGGGCACGGCGACGCGACGACCGCTGGTGGCCGTGGCGACCAGGAACATCAGCGCGACGAAGGCGAGCGACCACCCGGTCGACGCCAGCACCGCGACGATCACCAGCGCCACCACCGCCAGCTGGGCCACGGCGCGCAGCGCGGCGGTCACCTGCTGCCGGGCCACCCCCAGCCCGGTCAGCCGGGAGGTGCCGGCGGCGAGGAGGACGAGTGCGACCAGAGCACCGGCCAGCCGCCAGGGCACCTCGTCGGCCGGGAGCGTGGCGAGGTGGCCCGTCACCACGTGTCGACCGGCCGCCCGCTGCCGCGGAGCCGACCGTCGCGCGCTGCCGCGTCGAGGAGCCGGGCGACCACCTGCCGGGTCTCGGCGGGGTCGATGACGTCGTCGATCTCGAAGTGCCGGGCGACGTTGAGCGCACTCGAGTGCTCCTGCGCCCAGGCGGTCAGCTCGCGCACGGTCCGCTCCCGCTCCTCCGGGTCCTCGATCGCCTCGAGCTCGCGGCGCATGGACAGCCGCACCGCCCCCTCCAGGCCCATCGCCCCGAGGTGCGCCCCCGGCCAGGCCAGCGTCATGAGCGGCTCGTGCGTCGACCCCCCGAGCATGGCCTGCGCGCCGAGCCCGTAGCCGCGCCGGAGCACCACGCCGACGAGCGGCACGCCCAGCTGGGCGCCCGCGACCAGCAGGCGCGAGGTGTGCCGCACCAGGCCGGTGCGCTCGGCGTCGGGGCCGACCATCATCCCCGGCGTGTCCACGAACGAGAGGACCGGGAAGCCGAAGGAGTCGCAGAGCTGGAGGAAGCGGGCGGCCTTGTCGCCGGCCGCGGCGGTGATGGCGCCGGCCATGTGGCGGGTGTCGTTCGCGACGACCCCCACGGTCCGGCCCTCGACGCGGCCGAGCGCGGTGAGCAGCTCCGGAGCGAAGGTCGGGCGGAGCACGGTGACGCTGTCCTCGTCGCAGACGGTCTCGACGACCGGCAGCACGTCGTACGCCGTGCGCTCGCCCTCGGGGACCACGTCGCGCAGCGCCGTCTGGTCCGGCGCCTCCCACTCCTCGACCGGGCCGAGGAAGTAGCCGAGCAGCCGCCGGGCGGTCGCTACCGCCTCGCCGGACGCCACGGCGACGTCGACGACGCCGTTGGCGGTCATCACGTCGATGGGCCCGACCTCGGCCGCTGCCACGTCGCCCAGCCCGCCTCCGGCGATCATCGCGGGCCCACCCATCCCGAGCGAGGCGCGCTCGGTGGCGACCACCAGGTCGGCGCAGCCGGCGACCACGGCGTTGCCGGCGAAGCAGTTGTCGTCGACGACCGCGATGCGGGGCACCCGCCCCGACAGTCGCGCCCAGGCGGCGAAGGTCGTGACGTCGAGCGCGGAGACGAGCGGGATGTCGGTGTCACCGGGCCGGCCGCCGCCGCCGGCCGCGAAGAAGACGGTCGGCAGGGCGAGCCGGTCGACGACGTGGAGGAGCCGGTCGGTCTTGCGGTGGCCGCGCATGCCCTGGGTGCCGGCCATCACGAGGTAGTCGTAGGAGAGCACCGCACACGCGTGGCCGTCGACGGTCGCGAGCCCGCCGACGATCCCGTCGGCGACCGTGCGGTCGAGCAGGTCGTCGACCTCCCGCTTGTCCTGCTGGGCCGCCGTGACGAAGCGGCCGTACTCCACGAGGCTGCCGGGGTCGACCAGCTCGCCGATGTTCTCCCGCGCGGTGCGCCCACCGCGGGCGTGGAGCCGCTCGACCGCGTCGGGCCGCGCGGCGTCCTCGGTCAGGGCCCGCCGTGCGAGCACCTCCAGCAGGTCCGCGCGGATCGACATGGCGCGGAGTCTAGGAGGCTGCCGGGGCCGCCGGGGGTCACCGACGGGTGACCCGGGCGGGCAGGTGGGTCCGCGGAGCCATCCGGGCGCCGTGCCGTGGCCGGCGCAGGCCTGCCGCGCCGAGGAGGGCGGGCACCCGGCCCCGGTGCGGGCGCCACGGCTCGAGGTACGCCTCGAGCTCGGCGTCGTCGAAGGGCACCCCGGTCAGCGCCCACCCGACGTCCTTCGCGACGTGGTAGTCGTCGAAGGAGACCGCGTCGGGGTCGCCCAGCGCCCGCTGGCGCACCTCGGCGGCGGTCCACCGCCCGATGCCGGGGATGGTGCAGAGCCGCCGCTCGACCTCGTCGCCGGCCAGGCCGGCGAGGCGCTCCAGGGCGTCGGCCACCCGGGCGACGGTCACGACGGCCCGCGAGCGCGCCGGGTCGACGTGCATCCGCAGCCACTCCCAGGACGGCATGCCACGGAGCGCGGCCGGGGTCGGCTGCACCCACAGGTCGAGGTCCGCGCCCGGACCGGGCGCGCGCTCGCCGTAGCGGCGCACGAGCATCCGGTAGCCGGCGAAGGCCTCCTGCCCGGTCACCCTCTGCTCCAGGATCGCGGGCAGCAGGGCCTCCATCACCCGGCCGGTCCGGCCGAGCCGGAGGTGCGGGTGGCGTCGGCGGGCATCGGCCAGGACGGGATGGCGCGGCTCGAAGCCGGTCCAGTCGTCACGTGCGCCGAGCAGGTCGGGGACCGAGGCCAGGACCCAGTCCGCGCCCGGGCCCCACGCCTCCGCCTGCACCTCGCCGGCCGAGGAGCGCGTCGAGAGGACCAGCGTCGCGGGACCCTCGGGGGTGCCGATGCCCCGCCAGTGCCGGCCGTGCCGGTCGACCCGGTACGTCGGGTCCCCGTCGCCGCGCTTGTGCGGGCGCAGCGTCCGCTCGACCGCGCACGGCCAGTCCGGGCGCCAGACGCGGGTGGAGGAGGTCACGGCGCAACGGTAGGCGTCGCGACCGACGACCGCCCGGTCCTGGAACGCGTTCCACCGGCGTCCTCCCGGCCGCCCTAGGGTGCCGGCATGCTGCAGACCTCCGACCAGCGCCGAGTGCGCACCCTCACGCTCGACCGGCCCGAGGCGCTCAACGCGTTCAACGAGGCGCTCTACGACGCCCTCGCCGACGCCCTGCTCGAGGCCGCCGAGGACCCGGCGGTGGCGGTCGTGCTGCTCACCGGGAGCGGCCGGGCCTTCAGCGCCGGCACCGACCTGCTGGAGATGCACCGGATCGCGACCGATCCGACGTTCGAGCGTGGCCGCCACGGGTTCCCCGGGCTCGTCGACGCGCTGGCGGCGTTCCCGAAGCCGCTGGTGGTCGCCGTCAACGGCGTGGGCCTCGGCATCGGCGCGACGGTGCTCGGCTTCGCCGACCTGGCGTTCATGGCGACCGACGCGCGGCTCAAGTGCCCGTTCACCTCGCTGGGGGTGGCGCCGGAGGCGGCCTCCTCCTACCTGCTGCCGCGGCTCGTCGGGCGCCAGCAGGCGGCCTGGCTGCTGCTGTCGGCGGAGTGGATCTCCGCTGCGGAGGCCGAGGAGATGGGCCTGGTCTGGCGGGTGTGCGAGCCGGAGGACCTCTTGCCCGAGGCGCGGCGCCACGCCGAGGTCCTCGCGGCCCGCCCGATCACCTCGCTGGTGGCCGTCAAGCAGACGATGACCGACCCCCTGCGGACCGGCATCGCCGACGCCCGGGCCCGGGAGAACGCCGCCTTCGCCGACCTGATGGGCGGGCCGGCGAACCTCGAGGCGCTGGCCGCGTTCGCGGAGGGGCGGGAGCCGGACTTCAGCGGTCTGTGAGCCGGCGATCCGCACAGAACCTGCACAGTTCGCACCCGGCCTCCGCGCGCCGACCTCCCTAGCCTTGCCGACATGAGAGCTGACGCCCACGGCACCCGTCGCCGGGTCCTCGTCGTGGAGGACGACCCGGTCATCAACCAGGCGGTCACGGACCGGCTGGCCGCCGAGGGGTACGACGTGGTGCGGGCCGTGGACGGGCCCGGCGCCGTCGCCGCCTGCGAGGAGCACTCCCCCGACCTCGTGGTGCTCGACGTGATGCTGCCCGGGTACGACGGGCTGGAGGTCTGCCGGCGGATCCAGGCCACCCGGCCGGTGCCGGTGCTGATGCTCACCGCCCGCGCCGAGGAGGCCGACGTGCTGGTGGGCCTCGGCGTGGGCGCGGACGACTACCTCACCAAGCCGTTCCGCATGCGTGAGCTGGTCGCCCGCGCCGGGGCCCTGCTGCGCCGGGTGGAGCGCGCCGCGCAGCTGGTCGACCGCCGACCGTTCGAGCTCGGCGACCTGCGGGTCGACGCGGCGGCCCGCCGGGTGTGGGTCGCGGACGAGGAGGTCCACCTGACGCCGACCGAGCTCGACCTGTTGGTCTGCCTGGCCGCCGACCCCGGTGCGGTGGTGTCGCGGGAGCGGCTGATGGCCCAGGTGTGGGGCTGGCCCGGCGCGTCCGGCACGCGCACCGTGGACAGCCACGTGAAGGGCCTGCGCGCCAAGGTCGGGGCCGACCGGATCCGGACCGCGCACGGAGTCGGCTACGCCCTCGAGACGGGGACGGACCGATGAGCCCCCTCGCCTGGGTCTCCTCCCTCAAGGTCAAGCTCGGCCTGCTCGTCGCCGCGAGCGTCGTGGTGGCCGCGCTGGTGGCGACCCTCGGGCGAGCCACCGGCGTGCCGCCTTGGCTCAGCGTGCCGGTGACCATCCTCCTCGCGCTGGCCGTGACCCAGCTCCTCGCGGTCGGCATGATCTCTCCGCTGCGGGAGATGACCGCGGCCGCCCGCCGGATGGCCACCGGCGACTACGCCGTGCGGGTCACCGAGACCTCCACCGACGAGGTGGGCGAGCTCGCCCGCACCTTCAACACCATGGCGCGCGACCTCGCCACCGTCGACGGCCAGCGGCGGGCGCTGGTCGCCAACGTGAGCCACGAGCTGCGCACGCCGCTGACCGCCCTCTGCGCGGTCCTGGAGAACCTGGCGGACGGCGTCGGCCCGCGCGACCCCGCCTCGCTCCGGGCGGCGCTGGACCAGGCCGAACGGCTCGGCGGCCTCGTCGAGGACCTGCTCGACCTCGCCCGTGTCGACGCCGGCAAGGCACCGCTCACGCCCGAGCCGGTCCGGGTCCGGCCGCTGCTCGAGGAGGCCGTGGCCGAGGCGCGGGTGCTCGGCAGGGACGTGGCGTACGACGTCTCCGTGGAGCCGGGCGACCTCGTGGTCCGTGCCGACCCCGCACGGCTGCGCCAGCTGGCGGCGAACCTCCTCGACAACGCCTCCCGGCACAGCCCCTCCGGCGGCACCGTCTCGGTGCTCGCGGTCCAGCACGGTGAGCGCTACCGGCTGGAGGTCCACGACGAGGGCCCCGGCGTGGCGGCAACCGACCGGGACCGGGTCTTCGAGCCTTTCGGGACACTGTCGGCGGCCGACGGCGGCGGTGGCGGCACCGGGCTCGGCCTGACGATCGCCCGCTGGGTCACCGACCTGCACGGCGGCACCATCGGCTTCGTGGACCCGGACCCCGGCCGCACCGGTGGGCGGGTCCGCGCCGACCTGCCGCTCGCACCGCCTGACCGGCCGGTGCCGTCGGTGCCTGCTGAGGAGGTGCCGGTGCGTGCGGCCCCGGCCGCGTCGGGGGCCCACCCGGCTGGGCTGGAGCCGGTCGCGGCGCGCTCCCTGCTCGACGACGTCTTCGGCCGCTTCTGGCCCGACCGCGGCGTCGGACCCCGCCTGGGCGTGCTGCTGGGAGCGGTCGCCACCGGCATCCTCGCCAGCATCCTGCTCCCCGAGCGACAGCTCGGGCTCGGCACCTTCCTCGTCCTCCTCGCGGCGGGAGGGGTGGTGCTGCTCGCCAGCCGGCACCGGGACGCGACGTTCACCCGGGCCTGCGCCGCGCTCTGCGTCGCCCTGGCCGCGACCACCCTCGTCCGTGCCGCCGAGTGGATCGTGGTCCTGTGCCTGCTCGGCGGGGCGGTGCTCTGCGTCTGCGGGGTCACCCGCGCCCGGTCCTTCCCGGGGTTCGTCCTCTCGGGGCTGGCGTGGCCGCTCGCCGGCCTCCGCGGGCTGCCGTGGCTGGGGCGCACCCTCGCGGTGCTGACCGGTCTCGGGCAGGGCGCGGCGCTGCTGCGCACGGTCGTCTGGTCGACGCTCGGCCTGTTGGTCTTCGGGGCGCTCTTCGCGTCCGCCGACGCCCTCCTGGCCGAGTGGGCCGACGCGCTGCTGCCGGACATCACGGTGGACGTGCTGGTCCTCCGCGCGTTCCTGGCGGTGGCCGTGGGCGGCGCGGTGCTCGCCGCGGCGTACCTCGCCCTCGACCCGCCCCGGGTCGAGCGCGGCGGCGACCGGCCCCGGCCGGTGGGGCGGCGGTTCGAGTGGCTCGCTCCGGTGGCCGTGGTGAACGCGGTCTTCGCGGCGCTGCTGGCGGCGCAGGCCACCGTGGCGTTCGGCGGCCACGACTACCTCCGGCGGACGACCGGCCTCACCTACGCGGAGTACGTGCACCAGGGCTTCGGGCAGCTGACGGTCGCGACCGCGCTGACGCTGCTGGTGATCTGGGCGGCCGCGCGGAAGGCGCCGCGGACGACGGCGGCCGACCGGGCGTGGCTGCGCGGGTCGCTCGGGCTGCTGTGCCTCCAGACCCTGGTCGTCGTCGCCTCGGCGCTGCACCGGATGCACGTCTACCAGGAGGCGTACGGCTTCACGCGGCTGCGGCTGCTGGTGGACGTCTTCGAGGGCTGGCTGGGGTTGCTGGTGCTCGCGGTCGTCGCCGCGGGGGTCACCCTCCGCGGTGGCTGGCTGCCACGGTTCGCCCTCGTCAGCGGCGTCGTCGCATTGCTCGGCCTGGCCGCCCTGAACCCGGACGCGTGGATCGCGGAGCGGAACCTCGACCGGTACGCCGAGACCGGTCGCGTGGACTGGACCTACCTCCGCTCGCTCTCCGCGGACGCCGTACCGGCCCTCGGCGACCTGCCCGCGGACGTCCGCCACTGCGCGCTCCCGCAGCCTCGCGTCCGGTCCGACCTCGACTCGAGCGACTGGCTGGAGTGGAACCTCGGACGCGCCCGAGCCGACGAGATCCTTGACCGCGTCGCCGCCACCCCGCCCCGGGGCTGCGTCGACTCCTGAGCCCGGTTCGGTGGTCGAGCAGCGTCCTCGGTGGTCGAGCAGCGTGTTCGGTGGTCGAGCTTGTCGAGACCACACGGGTCCTCGGTGGTCGAGAAGCGTGTTCGGTGGTCGAGCCTGTCGAGACGACGCCCGCCTAGTGGCTCAGATCGATGACACAGAACAGGTTCCCGTCGGGGTCGGCCAGCACGATGAAGTCGGCATCCTCGGGGTACTCCCAGTCCACTCGCCGAGCGCCGAGTGAGACGAGGCGCTCCACCTCGGCCAGCTGCTCGGCCTCGTCCTCGGCCCACAGGTCGAGGTGGGTCCTGTCGTCCGCGTCGAGGTGGAGCCGCGTACCGGGCGCTTCCTGCGGCACGAGGAAGGCCGGGTTGTGTGGCTGCCTGGCGTAGCCGAGCGCCTCGGCCCAGAAGCTCCCGGCCCGTCCGACGTCCGACACGTTCAAGACCACTGCTCCGAGTCGCAACATGCCCGCGACGGTGGCACGTGGAGGCGGGCTCATCAACCAGTCGACAACCAGGTCGTGGGGACGTCGGTCTAGATCCGTCGGTGGAAGGTGACGCTGCCGTCGCGATGTCGCTGGGTGGCGTAGGTGGGGTCGTGGATGCGGGCGTGGTGGTGGGGGCAGAGGTTGCGGGCGTTGGCGAGGTCGGTAGGCCCGCCGGAGTGCCAGGGGGTGTCGTGGTGGGCGTGGCAGAGATATGCGGGCCAGTCGCAGCCGACGGTGGTGCAGGTGGGTTGCGACTGGTTGAGGGCGGTGCGTTGGGCTTTGGTGAAGAGGCGGGTGGTGCGGCCGAGGTCGAGGACCTCGCCGTGGGTGCCGAGGACGGCGGGGATGATGCCTGCTTCGCAGGCGATGCGGCGGGCGTGGGCGGCGGAGATGACGCCGCCGGTGTCGAGCTGCGCGTGCTTGAGGCCGCCGAGGAGGGTGTCGAGGTCCATGGTGACCACGACGGTGGCGTTGGTGCCGCCGAGGTCGGGGAGCCGGTCGACAGGGAACCGCTCGATCAGCTCGACGAAGGCAGACCCGAGCCGTTCGGGTGAGGGCCGTCGTTCGTAGGCGCCGGCGCCGTCGGTGGCGGTGAGGTGCTTGGGCGCCGAGAGCGCCAGCAGCGCCTTGTGGAGCATCTGTCCCGCGGCTTCGGGCACGCTGAACTTCCCGACCATGCTGCCGCGACCGTCGGGGCACATCGTCAGGAAGGCGCGTGCCTCGGCTTCGCGTTCTTCCCGTTCCAGCGCCCGGGCGTCGTGGGCCTCGCCGATCTCGGGAGCGATGACGGTGAGCAGGTGCTTGCCGATCACCCGCAACGCTGTCGGGTCGTGATGGGCCGCCTCAGCCACCAAGTGCCGCTCAGCCCTGGAGTAGAGGTCGGGCTCCAACCCCTCGGGGAGTGCGTCCAACGCCCCGGTGATGACGCGGGCCTGCTCGGCGTTCATCCCACCGCCAGCGAGGGCACCGCGCACGAGGTGGAACCGCCCCAGCGCGTCTGCGAGCCGGACCCGGCCGGCGGCGGCACGCCGGTCCTGCCGCGTGGCGTGGGCCCACCAGCTCGCCGTCGACGTCGCACCGGTCTGCTCCTCGACACGAACCTCGCCGGCGTGCGCGGCCACGCGCAGCTCCAGCTCCGCGACCTGCGCCGCGAGCCCGGTCAGCTCCACCAGCGTCGCGCCGGTCTCCTCGGCGTCCAGGCCGAACAACGGCACCTCTGCCAGGCCGTCCAGCTCCGAACGCAGCCGCGCGACCGCACGCGAGACCGGGTGGTCTCCGCCGGGTCGCAGGTCCTTGGCCATGACCCCACTCAAGCACCGACCACCGACAGGTCGCTCGCTCTATTCACACACCTGTTCGACATCGCGAACACGTTCGGGGGTGCGATCGGCTTGGATGGCCCCATGCTCCTCGCCGACGTCGTCGCCACCTCGCAGGCCGTCGCGGCCACCCGGTCACGCAAGGCCAAGGTCACGGCTGTGGCCGAGCTGCTCCGTCGCCTCGTCCCGGTCGAGGGCGATCGGGACCGTGACGAGGCGGCGACGGTGGTCGCGTACGTCGCCGGGGCCCTGCGTCAGCGACGCACCGGCCTGGGGTGGCGCTCGCTCACCACGCTCCCGGCCCCGGCTGCGGAGCCGTCGCTGACCGTCCTCGGCGTCCACCAGCAGTTCGAGCGGATCGCGGGGATCGGTGGCGCGGGGTCGCAGGCCGTCCGGGCGACGGCCGTCGCGGACCTCTTCGGTCGCGCCACGGCCGACGAGCAGCACTGGCTGCGCGGACTCGTCACCGGGGAGGTCCGGCAGGGCGCCCTCGACGCGCTCGTCCAGGAGGGCGTCGCGGCCGCCGCCGGCGTCCCTCTGGCGGCCGTCCGGCGAGCCGCCATGCTCGCCGGGTCGACGATCGAGGTCGCGGTCGATGCCCTGGTGGGCGGCGAGGCCGCGCTGGCGTCGTACGGCTTGGAGGTCGGCCGACCGGTGCTGCCGATGCTGGCCTCGTCGGCGCCGTCGACCGAGGAGGCGATGGCCAAGGCGGGAGGCGGACGGGTCGCGATCGACACCAAGCTCGACGGCATCCGGATCCAGGTGCACCGCACCGGCGACGACGTCCGGCTGGCGACCCGGTCGTTGGACGACATCACCGACCGGCTCCCGGAGGTGGTGGCCGTCGCGCGCTCCCTCCCGGCGACGTCGTTCGTGCTCGACGGGGAGGCCATCGCGCTGGCCGACGACGGCCGGCCCCGACCGTTCCAGGAGACGGCGTCGCGCACGGCTCAGGAGTCCGGGATCGCCGTGACGCCGTACTTCTTCGACGTCCTGCACGTCGACGGCCGCGACTTCCTCGACGCCCCCGGCACCGAGCGGCTCGCCGAGCTGTCCCGGCTGGTGCCGCCGGAGCACCGCGTCGAGCGGCTGGAGACCGACGACGTCGCGGAGGCGGACCGGTTCGTCGCACGGGTGCTGGCCGCGGGCCACGAGGGCGTCGTGGTCAAGAACCTGGCAGCGCCGTACGACGCGGGGCGGCGCGGATCGGCATGGGTGAAGGTCAAGCCGGTGCTGACCCTCGACCTGGTGGTGCTCGCTGTCGAGTGGGGCTCGGGTCGTCGCCGCGGGTGGCTCTCCAACATCCACCTCGGCGCCCGCGACCCGGCGACCGGCGAGCTGGTCATGGTCGGCAAGACCTTCAAGGGGATGACCGACGAGATGCTCGCCTGGCAGACCGAGCGGTTCCTGGCGCTCGAGTCCGCCCGCGACGGCCACGTCGTCCACGTCCGCCCCGAGCAGGTGGTCGAGATCGCGATCGACGGCGTGCAGCGCTCGACGCGGTACCCCGGCGGCGTGGCGCTGCGGTTCGCCCGAGTCGTCCGGTACCGCGACGACAAGCGCCCGCAGGACGCCGACACCATCACCGCGGTGCAAGCGTTGTTGTGACGCTCGGAACCCGACGCGGCCTGCGGCCATAAAGAGGCATGAGCCAGATGTCGGAACGACCGCCGCCCACCGACGGGGAGCTGTGGCGCAGCGCCGCCACAGGCGACGGCGAGGCTTTCGGCCTCCTCTTCGACCGCCACTGCGAGGCGGTCCGCACGTACTGCGCGCGTCGCACCGGTTCCCTGGACGCAGCAGACGACCTCGTCTCCATGGTCTTCCTCGAGGCGTGGCGTCGTCGGGACGACGTCGAGCTCCACCACGACCAAGCGCTGCCCTGGCTGTACGGAGTCGCCAGGCGGATCGTCCAACAGCGGTGGCGCAGCGCCGTACGGCACCGACGCGCCCTCTCCCGCGTGCCCGCCACCGCCGTCACCGACGACCACGCGGACGGGGTCGCAGCCCGCGTCGACGACCAGGAGCAGCTCCGCCGCGTCGGCGAGGCCCTCGACCAGCTGCGACCGGCCGAGCGCGAGGTCCTGCTCCTGTGCGTGTGGCAGGAGCTCGACTACGTCTCCGCGTCGATCGCGCTCGGCATCCCGGTCGGGACGGTGCGCTCCCGGCTCAGCCGGGCCCGCGCCCGGCTCCGAGCCATCGAGGAGGGCCACGGCCCGGCCATCCCACCCACCGTCCCACACTGCGCCCAGGAGAACCGATGAGCACCCTCAGCCCCCTGCCGCCGCACCGGCACGCCGCGATCCGTCGGATGCTCGTCGAGCACGTGACCGCCGACGTCGACGCCGCTCCACAGGCCGCGCGGATCAGCCGCCGTGTCGGCTGGAGCCTGGCCGGCGCGAGCACCGTCGCAGCGGCCACGGCGGTCGGCGCCGTCGTGCTCGTGGCCACCGATCCGACGGCCCCGCCCTCGTACGCCAGCTGGACCGCCGTCCCTGAGACGGCACCCGGCGCGACGGTCACGGACGAGGACGCCCGCGAGTGGGCCTCGAGGTGCACCGACCTCGGCGTGGGGGGACTCACCTTGCCGTCGTACGTCGACAGGCCCGGCCCCGGCGACGTGCTGGTGGACCGTCGCGGGGACTTCACCTACTGCGTCGACATCCACCTCGGCGCCGGCACCGGCACCCACCCGCTCGTCGCACTGTCCGGCGTGCGGGCCGACGGCGGCCCCGAGCTGACCCACATGTCGGCGACCGTGTTCGACCAGCCGTACGAGGTGCCGACCGGTGGCGAGGTGTTGTCCCTCAACCAGCCCATGGACACACCGGACGAACCGGATCAGCACGTCCTCAGCCTCGACGTGCACCACCTGATGGGCCTGGCCGGGCCCGAGGTACGCGCGGTGGACATCGTGCTGAGCAACGGACTCCGCATCACCACCACCCTCGATGACGGCAGGTGGGCTGCCTGGTGGCCCGATGACCGTGGTCCCGCCAGCGGAGCCGTCCTCGAGGTCCGCACGGCGACCTCGACGAGAATCGTCACCCCGGCCGAGGTCGACATCTTCAACCAGTAGGCGCCGCGCGGACCGAGCCTCGCCCGGCCTGCGGCATGCTGACCGCCGTGCACTCCCGACGGCTGGCGGCCACGGCCCTCTCCTACGCCGTCCTGCACCACCTCGGGTTGCTGCCGGACGGGCTCGGCACCGCGCCGGAGGGCACCCGTTGGGCCGACTGGCTGGACCTCGCCGTGCCGTGGCTGGTCCTGGCACCTGCGGCGGCGACGCTCGCCTCGGCACCCGCCACCGGCCGCGCGTGGCTCACGTTCGGTGCCGGCGCCCTGGCGTACGCCTCTGGCCACGGCATCCACCTGGCGGCCAACTCGGTCGCCAACGCCGACCCGGGTCCCACCGCGCACCTGTGGGACGAGGTCGTCGGGCACGTGCTCTGGTACGCCGGCGTGGCGGTCGTCGCCGCCGCCGTCGCGACCACGATGCGCGGCCGCAGGCGGCCGACCGGGCACCGCGCCGCCGTCGGCATCGCGCTGGCCCTCGGGGTCGGGATCACCTGGGCGACGAACGCCCTCGGCGGCGTCGGTACGACGGTCCCCGGCCTCGTGGTGGCGCTGGCCGGCGCCGCCTGGGGATGGCGACACCGGCGCGAGCTCCCCGGACTCGTGCTCGTCGCCTCCGCAGCCGCTGTCGTGGTCCTGGGAGGGGCACTCGCGCTCCGAGCGACCTAGCGCCCGTCGATCGCGTCACACACGTGCAACTGCGAGTTGCACCATCGCTACGATCGGCGCCATGTCCACCGAGCGACCCGTGCCTGCCGTGCCGAGCGGACGGAGCGCTCCGGCGACCGACGGCCGGCGCTCCGCCGCGGCCGCGCGGCGGCGGGCACGCGAGCAGGAGATCATCGCCGCCACCCGTCGCCTCTTCGATCTGCGCGGCGTCCGCGACGCGCAGATCGAGGACATCGCCTCGGCGGTCGGCATCAACCGGGCCATCGTCTACCGGCACTTCTCCGGCAAGGAGGAGATCTTCGCGCTGACCCTGGTCTCCTACCTCGAGGAGCTCCGCGAGGCCCTCGCCACCGCCGCACCCGTCGGGGCCGACGCGCGCACCCGGCTCGAGGCCCTCGTGACGGCCTTCGTCGACTACGGCTTGGCTCACCCGGCGTTCGTGGACTGCGCCCAGGCCCTGATGCGCCGTACGGGCAGCGAGCTGCTCGACGAGATCAGCGAGAGCGCGCTCTTCCGGCTCGGGCGCGGCATCTCCTCCTGCCTCTCCCTGCTCGCCGCCGCGCTGGAGCACGGCGTCGAGAGCGGCGAGTTCCGGGTCGACAACCCCGCGCTCCTCGCGAACACCCTGTACGCCAGCGGGCTGGGCGCCCTGCAGCTGGCGCGGCTCGGCATCCTGGTCGAGGAGGCGGCACCGGGCGTGCCGACGGTCGGGCAGATCTCCCCCGACCAGGTCCGTCACTACCTGGTCACCTCGGCGCTGGCGCTGGCCACGCACCCGCCCGCCTGACGGGCGACCGGCTCAGGACTGCCGGAGCCCGGCCTCGAGCTCGGCCAGGGCCGACGGCAGGTCGGTCGCCGGCGACCACCCCCACGCCCGAGCCCGGTCCGCGGCGATCCGCCCGGTCCAACCGGGGCCGTCCTCCCACACCGGCTCCACGTCCACGGCACGGGCCACCGTCTCGTGGTAGTCGCGGACCGTCGCCGGCGGGGCAGCGACGTTGACCGGGGTGCAGGCACCCTCGACCGGGCCGCTCGCGGGATCGCTCGCCGTGGGCACGCGTCCGGTGGCGACGTCGGCGACCAGGCTCACGAGGTCGTCGACGTGCACCCAGGCGAACGTCCGGTCCGGTACGGCGTGCCGCGCCTCGGGCTGGTCGCGGATGGCCTGGGGACGCAGCGTGTTCCACACCGACCTCTTCCCCGGCCCGAGGATCGCCGGCGGGCGGACCAGCACGGTGGTCAGGCCGTCGACCTCGGCCAGCGCCGCGTCGGTGTCGCGCTTCGTCACCGAGTACGGGTCGGCGTCGTCCGGCACCAACGCCGACGACTCGTCGATGTCACCGGCACCGGGCGACCGGTCGTAGACGGAGCCGGTCGACACGTGGACCAGCCGGTCGACACCCGCGTCCCGCGCGGCCCGGGCGAGCACGGGCGTGCCCACGACGGCGACCTCGTGCTGGGTCGCCAGGTCAGTGCCCATCGGGTGGACGGTGGTGACCACGGCGGTGGCGCCCCGCACGACCTCGGCCGCGAACGCCGGGTCGCCGAACTCGCCGACCCACTCCTCCACCCCCGGCAGGTCCGGCGCCGTACCGGGGCGACGTACCACCGCGCGGACGGTGGCACCGCGCTCGGCGAGCGCAGCGCAGGCACGGCCCCCGACGAAGCCGTTCGCGCCGGTCACCACGACGACAGGGTGCGAGGAGGACGAGGAGCTCGAGGCGGCCATGGCGCCAGCGTGGCACGCGGGGCAAGGCACGCTGCGGGGTGCTTGCTCAGCGCTCCAGGATCGCGACGACGCCCTGACCGCCGGCGGCGCAGATCGAGATCAGGCCGCGGCCCGAGCCCTTCTCGGCCAGCAGCTTCGCCAGGTTGGCGATGATCCGGCCGCCGGTCGCGGCGAACGGGTGCCCCGCAGCGAGCGAGGAGCCGTTGACGTTGAGCTTCGAGCGGTCGATCGAGCCGAGCGGCGCGTCGAGGCCGAGGCGCTCCTTGCAGAAGACCGGGTCCTCCCACGCCTTGAGGGTGGAGAGGACCTGCGAGGCGAACGCCTCGTGGATCTCGTAGTAGTCGAAGTCCTGCAGGGAGAGCCCGTTGCGCTGCAGCATCCGCGGCACGGCGTACGCCGGCGCCATCAGCAGCCCCTCGCCGCCGTGGACGTAGTCGACGGCGGCGGTCTCGGAGTCGACGAAGTAGGCGAGCACGTCGAGCCCGTGCTCCTCCGCCCAGTCCTCCGAGCCCAGCAGCACCGCGGAGGCACCGTCGGTCAACGGCGTGGAGTTGGCGGCGGTCATGGTTGCGGCGTCGCCCTTGCCGAAGACCGGCTTGAGCTTCGCGAGCTTCTCCACCGAGGAGTCGGGGCGCAGGTTGTTGTCGCGCTCGAGACCCCGGAACGGCGTCACCAGGTCGTCCTGGAAGCCCCTGTCGTACGCCGCCGCCAGCTTCTGGTGCGAGGAGGCGGCGAGCTCGTCCTGCTCCTCGCGGGAGACCTGCCACTCCAGCGCGGTCAGCGCGGCGTGGTCGCCCATCGACAGGCCGGTGCGCGGCTCACCGTTCTTGGGGATCTCCAGGCCGATGTCGGCCGGCCGGATCGCGCCGAGGGCGGCGATGCGGCCCTTGGTGTCCTTCGCGGCGTTGACCTTCATCAGCTTCTTGCGCAGCTTGTCGCTGATCGCGACCGGCGCGTCGGAGGTGGTGTCGGTGCCGCCCGCGATGCCGGAGTCGATCTGGCCGAGCGCGATCTTGTTGGCGACCTGGACCGCGGCCTGCAGGCCGGTGCCGCAGGCCTCTTGGATGTCGGTGGCCGGCGTGGTCGCGTCGAGCTTCGAGCCCAGCACCGACTCGCGGGCCAGGTTGAAGTCGCGGGCGTGCTTGAGGACGGCGCCGGCGACGACCTCGCCCACGCGCTCGCCCTCGAGGCCGTAGCGGGCGACGAGCCCGTCGAGCGCGGCCGTGAGCATGTCCTGGTTCGACGCCGACGAGTAGGCGCCGTTCGACCGGGCGAAGGGGATGCGGTTGCCGCCGAGGACGGCGACGCGGCGAGTCGTGTTCTCCATGTTCCTATCCTTGCCCCGCACGGCCCCTCACCCAAGCCACTGAGGGGCACGTCACGAAATGTGGACTCCGAGTTACACCTCTAGTTACATGGAGCGACATGAGCGACCGTTACCGCGACTTCACCTCGTCCCCGATCGGCAAGATCCTGGTCAAGAACCTCGGCCTGCCGAGCCCGACCAAGCTGGAGCGGTACGAGGCGGGCGCCCCCCTCGTGCGCGGCACCGTCGGCCTCGGCGGGCGCGGCCGGCTGGCCGAGTCGCTCGCCGGGATCCTCGACACCGTCGGCATCTCCTCGACCGAGGTCGCCGCCGCCACCGACGACGGCCAGACGTACAAGGGCCTGGTCTTCGACGCCACGGGCCTGAAGAGCTCCGAGGACCTCGTGGCGCTGCGTGACTTCTTCACGCCGCTGCTGCGCAGCCTCGAGACCAACCCGCGGGTCGTCGTCCTCGGCACGCCGCCGGAGCAGGTGCAGGGCGGCGAGCGCGTCGCCCAGCGGGCCCTGGAGGGCTTCACCCGCAGCCTCGGCAAGGAGATCGGCCGCGGCGGCACGGTCCAGCTCGTCTACGTCGCCGAGGGCGCCGAGGGCGCGGTGACCAGCACGCTGGCCTTCCTGCTCTCCCCCAAGTCCGCCTACGTCTCCGGCCAGGTGATCCGGATCGGCGCCCACGGGAGCACCAGCGCGGGCGACGTCGCCGACTGGCAGCAGCCGCTCGCCGGCAAGGTCGCGCTCGTGACCGGCGCGAGCCGCGGCATCGGCGAGCAGATCGCCCGGGTCCTCCACCGCGACGGCGCCACCGTCGTCGGCGTCGACGTCCCCCAGGCCGCGAGCGAGCTCCAGTCGCTCATGAAGGAGCTCGACGGCGACTGGCTGACGCTCGACATCACCGGGAAGGACGCGCCCCAGCGCATCGCCCACCACCTCAAGGAGAAGCACGGCGGGGTGGACGTCGTCGTCCACAACGCCGGCATCACCCGCGACAAGAAGCTCGCCAACATGGCCGAGGACCGCTGGGAGTCGGTGATCGGGGTCAACCTGACCGCCCCCGAGCGGATCACCCGCGAGCTGCTCGACCAGGACGTCGTCAACGAGAACGGCTCGATCGTCGGCGTCGCCTCGATCGCCGGCATCGCCGGCAACGTCGGCCAGACCAACTACGCCGCCTCCAAGGCCGGTGTCATCGGCCTGGTCGACTCCCTCGCCGACGAGCTCGACAAGGGCATCACGGTCAACGCGGTCGCGCCCGGCTTCATCGTCACCCAGATGACCGCCGCCGTGCCGTTCGCCACCCGCGAGGTCGGCCAGCGCCTCAACGCGATGGCCCAGGGCGGGCAGCCCGTCGACGTCGCCGAGACCATCGCCTGGTACGCCAACCCCGCCTCGACCGCCGTCAACGGCAACGTCGTGCGGGTCTGCGGCCAGATGATGCTGGGCGCCTGATGGCCGGCCCCGCCCCGCAGGCCGCCCCGACGCGGGAGGTCTCCGGCAACGCCGGCGGCCTGACCACGCTGCTCAAGGCGGCGCTGCCGTCGCTGCCGGTCGTCGGGCAGCTGCCCGGCGTCCGGAAGGCCCCGGTCGAGGGCTTCGGCGGGCTGTCGTTCAGCCGGCCGGCGGTCACGGTGGACCGTGCCCACGTCGAGCGGTACGCCGAGGTGTGCGGGTTCCCGGTCAAGGACGCCGTCCCGCTGCCGTACCCGCACATGCTGGCGTTCCCGCTGCACATGGCGGCGATGACGGACCCGGCTTTCCCGGCCCCCGCCATCGGCACCGTCCACCTCGAGAACTCCATCACCCAGCACCGGCCGGTGCGGGTGGGCGAGAGCCTCGTCGTGCAGGTGACGGTCGGCGCACCCCGGCCGCACGCGAAGGGACGGGTCTTCGACTTCCTCACCACCGCCTCGGTCGACGGGGAGACCGTCTGGGAGGAGTCGTCGGCGTACCTGCGGCGCGGGGCCTCGACAGGCTCGACCAGCGATGACGCCGCGCCGGCCGGCACGACGTACCCGGAGGCCCCGCCCACGGGCGCGGTGTGGTCGCTGCCGGGCGACCTGGGCCGCACCTACGCAGCGGTGTCGGGGGACCACAACCCGATCCACCTCTACCCGCTGACCGCCAAGGCGCTCGGCTTCCCGCGGCAGATCGCGCACGGCATGTGGACCCTCGCCCGGTCGGTCGCGGCGTTGGAGAACCGGCTCCCCGACGCCGTCCGCGTCGACGTGGCGTTCAAGAAGCCGGTCCTGCTGCCCGGGAAGGTCGCCTTCGGCTCCCGCCCGGTCGACGGCGGCTACGCGTTCTCGCTCAGCAACCCGCGCAACGGCGCACCGCACCTGGCCGGCCGCACCACCGAGCTGTAGGCCGAGCGCCCGGTCTCACCCCCGCGGCCGCCCGAACCTCAGGTCCCGGGCGGCCGCGCGGGCGACGGTCGGCGAGGTGGCCCGGCGCTGGCTGAACGTGGCCGTCGCGGGCGTCCAGGAGCCGAGGTCGGTGCGGCCGTTGGCGTCCCAGTCCCCGGTGACCGGCAGGTCACCCGGCCGGCCCCAGGCGACGCTGGCCGTCCACACCGTTCCGTCCGCGTCGACCCGGCGCAGCGTGTAGGTGGCGGTGGTGAGGTCGTACACGCCGACGTCGGTCACGCCGTTGCCGTCCCAGTCACCCGTGACGGGCAGGTCGTCGGCGTCGCCGAGCGCCACCGTGGCGAGCGCACCGTCGGCCGCCCGCAGGAGGAAGTCGGCGGTGGCGGGCCGGTGGACGCCGATCTCCCAGGCACCGTCACCGTCCCAGTCCCCGGCGACGGCCGTGTCCTCCGTGGCGCCGAGCACGACCTCGAGCGTGCCGGCGCGCGACTTCAGCTGGAAGGTGCCGGTGGCGGGCGAGCGAACGCCGGGGTCGGTGCGCCCGTCGCCGTCCCAGTCGCCCACGACCGGCTGGTCGGTGGCGGTGCCGATGCGCATCACCCGCGGCTTCTTCTTGCCCCGCATGATCCGGAACGACGCGCGGTCCGCCCGCCGGAAGACGGCCAGCTCGGCGGCGGGCCCGCCGACGAAGTTGCCCGCCGCCGGGACGTCGACGCAGTTCTGGGACGTCTGGCTCCCGGGGGCGAACGCCGCGCCGTGGAACCACGCGTCCTGCACGGCCGACCCGACGCGCTGCTCGTAGTGCAGGTGCGGCCCGCTGCTGTTGCCCGTCGACCCGAGCAGCCCGAGCAGCGTCCCCTGGTCGACGGCCTGGCCCGCGGTGACCGCCAGCCGGTTCAGGTGGGCGTAGACGGTGGAGCCGCCCGAGGCATGCTCCACCACGACGTACGTGCCGTAGCCACGGCTGCCCTGGACCGCGGTGGTGACCCTGCCCGCCGCGGAGGCGACGACCGGGTCGTCCACGTCGTCCGGCCGGTTCCAGTCGATCGACTTCACGCTGGGGCTGTGGTGCGCCCGGGTGCTCCCGGTCCACGTCTGCCCGCACGGGAACGGCATCTCGTACGCCGTGGCGGGCGCCGTCGGCGGCTCGTCCGCCGTGGCGGCCGAGGCCGACGACAGTGCGGTGCCGGACAGGGTGGTGGCCGTCAGGCCACAGGTGAGTCCACCGACCAGCAGGGAACGTCCGAGCGCGCGCATGGGTGGCCTTCCGCCGAGGTGGGCAACGCTCGTCACATCCGTCGCAGGAGTGCACTCACGTCACAGCAGCGCGCTCACGTTACTCAGTGACGGCGTGTCGCGGCACCAATGTCTAGAATCACACCGGTGTAGTGCTATGCGCCTAGTCGTCGCGCGGCTCGCGGAGCGGCCGGATCAGCCCCTCCTGGGCGACCGTGGCGACGAGGGCCCCGTCCTCGGTGAAGACGTGGCCGAAGGAGAGCCCCCGGCCACCGGAGGCCGACGGCGACCACTGGTCGTAGAGCCACCACTCGTCGGCCCGGAACGGCCGGTGGAACCAGATGGTGTGGTCCAGCGAGGCCATCATCGTCCGGTCCGGGCTCGTGTCGTGCGCGGCCAGCGAGGCGCCCAGCAGGCTGATGTCGGTGGCGTAGGTGAAGACCGCGAGGTGGTCGACGGCGTTCTCGGAGAGGTCACCGTCGGCGCGGATCCACATCTGCGCCTGCGCCCGGTGGACGGGGTGCGGCGGCAGCCCGCGCCGGGTGTTGCCGAGGTAGCGGACGTCGATCGCGGCCCACTCCCGGCCCAGCGCGTCGGCCTCCGCGCCACCGCGGCGACGCATCAGCTCGACCATGGGGATGCCGTCCTCGGGCCGGCCGACCGACGGCATCGAGTCCTGGTGCACCCAGCCGTCCTCGGGCCGCTGGAAGCTGACGGTCTGGTAGTAGATCGGCCGGCCGTGCTGACGGGCGACCACGCGGCGGGTCGAGAACGAGCGGCCGTCCCGGATCCGCTCGACGTCGTAGACGATCGGCACGGAGTAGTCGCCGGGGAGCAGGAAGTAGGAGTGCAGCGAGTGCACGACCTGGTCGGGCCCGGCCGTGCGCACGGCCGCGATGAGCGCCTGCGCGGCCACCTGGCCGCCGTACACGCGGGCCCGCTCCGACGGCGGCTGGGCGCCGCGGAAGAGGTCGACGTCGATGTCCTCGAGGTCGAGCAGCGCGACGAGCTCCGCCAGCGGGGAAGCCATCCCTTACGCCTTATCCCGGGCCTTGCGCAGCAGCGCCTCCTGCGCCACGGACGCCACCAGCCGGCCGTCCGTGATGTGCACCCGGGCGTGGACCAGTCCGCGGCCGGCGCCGGCCCACGGCGACTCCTGGTCGTAGAGCCACCACTCGTCGGCCCGGAACGGGCGGTGGAACCAGATCGTGTGGTCCAGCGAGGCCACCATCGCCTCCCGGCCACCGATCCGGATGCCGTGCGGCGCCAGGGCCGCGCCCATCAAGGTCATGTCCGAGAAGTAGGTGAACGCGGCGACGTGGAGGAACGGGTCGTCGGGCAGCCGGTCGGAGACCCGCAGCCACACGCGCTGCCGGCCGGTGCCGGTGGCGTCGGGCTCGAGCATCCCGTCCAGGGTGCTGCCGACGTAGCGCAGGTCCATCACGTCGAACTCGTCGTCGCCCTCGCGCCGCGGCAGGTGCGCACGCGGGTCGATCGCCTCCTCCGGCGGAGGGACGACCGGGGCGGTCCGCTCGTGCTCCCACCCGTCCTCGGCGCGGTGGAAGTCGGCGGTGAGCGCGTAGATCGGCCGGCCGTGCTGGCGCCCCAGCACCCGCCGGGTCGCGAACGAGCGCCCGTCGCGCACGGTCTCCACGTCGTAGATGATCGGCGCCGAGGTGTCCCCCGGCTGCAGGAAGTAGGAGTGCAGCGAGTGGAGCAGGTACGACGGGTCGACGGTGCGGCCGGCGGCCACCACCGCCTGCGCGGCCGCCTGGCCGCCGAAGACCCGCGGCAGGGCCGACTCCGCGCGGGCCCCGCGGAAGAGGTTGGTGTCGATGGTCTCGAGGTCGAGCAGCTCGACCAGCTCGGCGGCGTTGCGGGGCATCAGCCGTTCTCGTCGTCTCGGGGGTCGTTCTTCGGGTCGTCGTCGAGCTGCGCGAGGAACTGCTCGAACTGCTGGCCGAGCTCCTCCCCGCTGGGCAGCGGCTCGTCGGCGGCCAGCAGGTTGCTGCCGGACTCCTCGGCGCGCTCGAAGGCGTCGTACTGGCGCTCGAGGGCGGCCACCACGTCGGCGACCTCCTCGTTGGTGGCGAGGTAGCGGCCGATCTCGACCTCGCGGTCCTCGGCCTCCGCGCGCAGCCCGGAGAGGTCGATGGTCAGCCGGCCGGCGAGCTCGACCTGCTCGAGGAGCACCGCCGCGGCCTTCGGGTAGTCGAGCTGCGCGAGGTAGTGCGGGATGTGCGCGACGAAGCCGAGCGCGGCGTGGCCCCACTCCCCCAGCCGGATCTCCAGCAGCGCCTGGGCGCTGCTCGGCACCCGCAGCTCCCCGCGCCACGGGCTCTGGCCGACCGGGGCCGCGTGGTCGTTGGCGTGGTGGGTGACCGCGATCGGTCGGGTGTGCGGGACGGCCATCGGTACCGAGCCCATGGAGACCACCCGGCTGACGCCGAGGCGCTCGACGACCTCGCGGACCGCGCGGGCGAAGGCCTCCCAGCGGTTGTCGGGCTCCGGCCCGTGCAGCAGCAGGTACGGCGTGCCGCCGGTGTCGTGCAGCAGCCGCACGACCAGCCGCGGGGCGTCGTACTGCTCGTAGTGGTCGCGGACGAAGGAGACCGCCGGCCGGCGCGCGCGGTAGTCGTGGAACTGGTCGACGTCGAAGGTCGCCACGACCTTGCCGCCGCTGAGCGGACCGTCGGAGAGGTCGACGAGGTGCTGGGCGGCGCGCGCGGCGGCGTTCCCGGCGTCGAGGAAGCCGTCGAGCACCAGCACCATCGTCACGTCAGCGGCGCCGTCGAGCTCGGGCACGTCGTCGACGATGTGCACGAGGCGGGCGTCAGAGGTCACCGGAGCAGCCTAACGGCGCAGGTCACCGGCCCCGAGACCAGCCTCGCGGGCGCGGATGATGGCCGCGGCCCGGTCCGTCGCCTGCAGCTTCGCGAGGATGGTGGAGACGTTGTTGCGCACCGTCTTCGGCGACAGGTACAGGTGCTGGGCGATCTGTGCGTTGTTCCGACCTGCCGCCACGAGGTCGAGGATCTCGAGCTCGCGCTCGGTCAGCTGCGGGAAGGCGGACCGGCTCGGGGTCGGCGCACCGGAGAGCAGCTCGGCGATGCGCAGGGCGAGGCTGGCCCCGAAGACGAGCCCTCCGGCGTGGACCGTGGAGATGGCGCGGCGCACCTCCTCCTGGCTCGCGCCCTTGACGAGGTAGCCCCGGGCCCCGGCGCGCATGGCGGCCAGGACGGTGCCGTCCTCCTCGCCCATGGTGAAGACCAGGACCCTGGTGCCGGGAAGCTCCGCGGCGAGGCGTCGGGTGGCCTCGATGCCGTTCATCCCCGGCATCTGCAGGTCCATCACCACTACATCGGGTCGGTGCACCAGCGCGTCCTCGACGGCGGCGAGACCGTCGGCGGCGCGCGCGACGACGACGATGCCCGGCTGGGTGCTCAACAGGGAGGCGAGGCCGTCCCGGAAGACCGGGTGGTCGTCAGCGATGAGCACGCGGACGGGCGGGCCGTCGACAGGCTCGGCGGTGGGCTCGGCGGTGGGCTCGGCGGTGGGCTCGGCGGTGGGCTCGGTCATGGGCTCTCCTCGCTGCTCGAGCGGCTGACGGGCAGCCAGGCGCGGACGCGGGTGCCGCCGGAGGCGGGGCACACGATCTCGGTGCGCCCACCGAGCTCCGCGGCGCGTTCGCGGATCGACCGCAGCCCCACACCAGCGGTCACGGCCGGGTCGATCCCCGTGCCGTCGTCGGTGACCTCGACGAGCAGCTGCCCCGGCTGGCCGACCAGGCGCAGGCACGCGCGAGCGGCACCGGCGTGCCGGACGACGTTCGTGAGTGCCTCGGAGGCGATGCGGTACGCCGCGACCTCCACCGCCGCCGGCAGCACCGGCACGTCGACCGCCTCCAGTCCGACGTCGAGCCGGTCGCGCGTCCGGTCGACCTGCTGGCGGAGGGCGTCGAGCAGCCCGAGGTCGTCGAGTGCCGGTGGGCGCAGGCCGTGCACCAGCCGGCGGACGTCGGCGAGCGCCTCGGTGATGTCCTGGCGCGACTGGGCGACCATCGTGCGCGCGGCCGACGGATCGGTCTCCATCGAGTTCGAGGCGGCGTCGAGGCGCATGGCGACTCCACCGAGCACGGGGCCCAGCCCGTCGTGCAGGTCGCGGCGGATGCGCCGCCGATCCTCCTCCCGGTCGAGCACCAGCCGCTCACGGCTGGCCTGCAGGTCCTCGGCGAGGCGAGCGCTGCGCACCGCCATCGCCGCCTGCCGCACGACGTCGAACAGCAGCTCCTGGTCGCGGCGGCTCAGCATCGACCGCACGCCGCGGGCGGGCAGCACCAGGCGGCCGACGTCCTCGGTGCCGTACCGGATCGGGACCTCCCGCGTCGCAGCGGGCTCCGTGCCGTGGGTGGCGCTGTGGGTTCCCCCGCCGTGCCCGATCACCTCGACCCGGACGAACCTGAGCTTGAAGGCGTGCGCCACCGCGCCGGCCAGCGCCGGCAGCTGCGTGCGGACGTCCGGGGACCCCTCGAGCTGCGCGGCCAGGCCGACGACGACGTCGTACCGATCGCCTCTCCGGCCGACGAGCAGCCTCCGGACGGCGGCGACCGCCCACGTGCGCAGGGGCCCGTACGCCGCGACCGCCACCAGGAGGACCAGCAGGGTGACCTGCCGCTGGTCGAGCCGCTCCCCCAGGACGGCGTCGATCCCGGCGACGAGCACGACGTCGAGAGCGATGACGCAGGCGGCGACGAGGGCGTAGACCAGCGTGCCGCCCATCAGGGCGTCGACGTCGGTGAGGTCGGGACGCAGGATGCCGATCACGACGGACACCCCAGTCACGGCCAGGGACGCCACGAGCGCGACGGTGGTGACGGGCCCGTTCGGCGCGACGAGGGCCGCGAGGGTGAACAGCACGCACATGACGGCGGCCCACAGCAACCAGCGGACCTGGGCCCGTTCCAGCCCGTCGGCGCGGCGCTGACGCGCGAAGAGGACGGCGAGCGCGAGCGGCACCGAGAGCAGGGTCACGGTGCGCGCGACCGTGAGGACGGCGAGGAAGGTCTGCTCCGACATCGGCAGCTCGGGCATGCCCGTGGCCACGGGGAGCCCGTTGTCCCCCACGCGCGACATCGGCGCGAACGCCAGCAGCAGTGGCATGGCGAGGGCCATCGCGAGGGCGACGACGCTCACGGCACGCCAGGCACCCGGCATCAGCCGGCCAGTGGGGTAGAGCACGAGCAGGAGCGGGAGGCACAGCAGCAGCGACGCGCCCAGCTGCGCGACGACCCAGACCGAGAAGCCGGTCAGCGGCAGGTCCGGCGAGGCCGCCAGCCCTCGGGCCGCCCAGGACTCGGCGACCCCGTCGTACCCCCAGAGCAGCCCGGTCAGGGCCATCACCCAGCCGACGGGGTGCCGCACGTGGCGAGCGACGACCGGTACGGCGCACGCCACCAGCAGCAACCCGACCGACGCCGAGAAGGTCCCCCAGCCCATCATCGCCGCGCGACGCTCGGCCGCCGTGCTCGCGAGGTCGAGGACGAGCGTGGCGACCAGCGCACCGACGCTGAGGACAACCAAGGTGACGGGGACAGCCACGGTGACGGGGACAGCCACGGTGACGGGGACAGCCACGGTGACGGGGACGGGCAGGGTGCGGCGCACGCACAGATCATCGCGCTCCATGCGTCCCGCCGTCCCGGGATCAGCGTCCCGAGGCGGCGGGACGCGCCGACGGGTCGGCCGACGGGACGCCGGGCCCTGCTGCCCGGGACGGCGGGCGGCGGAGGCTCCCGGCATGGACATGATCTCGCAGACCCCCGCCCTTGCCCGCTCCGACGTCCGGTCGCCCCGCGGCACCTCGGCGTCCCCGACCCGGCCCTTCCGTCGGCACGGACTCCTGCTCAGCGCCGGCGCGGTCAGCTGGGGCATCGCCCAGCTGGCCGTGGGCGTGAACGTCGACCACGACGCGCTGGTCCCCAACCTGGCCTACTCCCTCACGGCCCTGCTGTTCCAGGCCGGCCTGCTCGCCCTGCTGAGCGTCGTCCTGCGCACCGGCGCCCTCGGCTCCGGCCGGCTCGCCCGGGCGCTCGTCCGGGTCGAGATGGCCCTGGTGGCGCTGGCCATGCTCTCCACCGCCGGCGACGCCGCGGGCCTGACCGACATGGACCAGCTCGGCTGGCTCCTGCTCGACATGAACTGGCCGCTGTCGATGCTCGGCATGTTCCTCATCGGCGTCCGGGTCGCCGTGGCCGGCCGGTGGCAGGGTCGCGCCCGTTACTGGCCGCTGCTCGCCGAGAGCTGGCTGGTCGTCGTGATGCCGACGATGGTCGTCCTGGGCGAGGGCGCCGCGACCGTCGTGTCCTTCCTCCACCTCACCCTCGGGTACGGCGTCCTCGGACGAATCGTGGCGGCGAAGGAGACCGATCGGGCATGATCCTGCGGTGATCAGAGTGCTCCCGGCCGTCGTGGTGTTCATCCTGTGGGCCTACTGCCTGGTGGACTCGATCGGTACGCGCGAGGACCGGGTGCGCAACCTGCCCAAGGTCGCCTGGGTCGTCCTGGTGCTCCTCTTCCCGCTCGTCGGGTCGATCGCCTGGCTCGTGGCCGGGCGTCCCCAGGGCGGTCCTGCGCTGACCCGTCCGCAGGGAGCGGCGCCCGGCTTCCCCGAGTACGAGCGGCCGGGGCGGATGGCGGCCAGTGACCCGGAGGCCGACGAGGCGTTCCTGCGACAGGTGCGCGAGCGCGCGGAGGAGCAGCGCCGCCGCTACGACGCCGAGCGCCGCCGCCGGTCGGAGGAGCCGGACGGCTCGGCCACCTGACCGTCGCCCGCCACCTCCTCGGACAGGTCCTCCGGCAGGCTGGACGGCGCGGTCGGCGGCAGCCGCTCCGGCGCGAACGTCGCGATCATCGCGCGGGCGGCCCTGCGGGCCAGCTCGCGCCCCGTGAGTCCGACGAGCTCCTCGAGGCGCGCCTCGGTGTCGACGTCACGGCCGTTCAGCTCCTCCAGCAGGGTCCACAGGGTCGCCTCGCCGAAGGACGACGCGAGGTACTCGCAGATCCACCAGGACAGCCCGTAGCCGACGACGGGGGCCTCTCCCGCCTCGAGGAACGACGCATCGCTGGGCAGGTCGTCGACCCCGCGCAGCGCGGCGTCGAGCGCGGCCGCTCCGACCAGCCGGTCCTGGCGCGGGATCGGTCGCACCGAGACGTACTCGGCGATGCCCTCGCTCAGCCACACCGGCACGCGGTCGTCGCGCTCCCCGAGGGCGACGTGGACCAGCTCGTGACGGACGAGGCGGTCGCGCTCCGCGCCGCTGCGCGCCAGCATCCGGGGGTGGAGGGCGAACCGGGTGGCGGCGACGCCCTCGGCGCGTGGTCCTGCGGGGACCGGGAACGCGACGCCGTCGAGCCGCTCCGGGCTGCCGCCGGGGAGGTCCTCGAGCCGCTCCAGGAAGTCCGTGGAGGACAGGGCGTAGACCACCACGGTCCGCCGCCAGTCCAACGGGACGGCCGCGGACACATCGGCGATCCCGCGCTCGACGGAGGCGATGATCGCCGGCGCCTCGCCCAGGCTGCCTGCGTCGAAGACGCCCAGCACCCCGTAGCCACCCCGCACCTGGACCGGGCCGAGGTCCCAGGGCTGGACGCGCGGCCGGTGCTCCTCCTCCCAGCCGCGGTCGGTGACCGAGGTGAGCAGCATCCGGGCGGGCCGCTTGCGGGCCGGGCGGAACCGGTACCGGTCGAGCGAGACCACCGGCCGTGCGTCGTACCCGGCGAGCTGGGTCTCGACCTGGACCACCACCCAGTAGGCGTCGCCGCGGCGCTCGACGTCGCGCGGGTCGAAGGCGTAGTCGAACCGGGCCAGCGGCAGCTGCACCATGTTGTCGAAGTACGTCGACTGCGCCCGCCGCACGCGGGGCTCCCGCGCCAGGCCGGCGGTGAAGGCCCGCCGGTCCCCCGCGCGGACCGCCCGCGCGCGGCGGTCCAGCGCGCGCTCCAGCGAGGCCACCACGTCCGGCGGCGCGGGGAGGCCGACGGTCGCCCCCGCCGGGTCCGCGACGGGGTCGCTGTCGTCACCGAGCAGCGAGCAGGCCGGGAGGAGCCAGACCACCAGGGCGAGCAGGACCCCCAGCGTGGCCGCGCGCGCGGAGCTGCGTGAGGGGTGAGGCGGCTCAGACCTGGTGATCGACATCAATGGGTGAACGACCGTCGTCGAGCGAGGTCATGTACTCGACGACGTCGAGCGCGAGCGCCTGCGCCGTGAGCCCGACGCGCTCGAGGATCGCGGCCCGCTTCGCGTGCTGCAGGAACTCCTGCGGGATGCCCCGGAGCCGCACCGGCGTGGTGACCCCGGCCTCGACGAGGGTCTGCAGCAGCACCGCGCCGCAGCCGCCGACGACGCCGTTGTCCTCGACCGAGAGGACCAGCCGGTGCTCCCGGGCCAGCTCCACGATCGCGGGGTCGACCGGCTTGACCCAGCGCGGGTCCACGACGGTGACGCCGATCCCCTGGGCGACCAGCCGGTCGGCGACGCCGAGCGCGACCTCGTTCATCGACCCGACCGCGACCACGAGCACGTCCTTGGTCCCCTTGCGCACCAGCACGTCGGCGCCGCCGGCCTTGCCGACCGCCTCGACGTCCTCGGGCGGCGGGCCCTTCGGGAAGCGCACGACGGTGGGGGCGTCCTCGACGTCCACGGCCTCGTTGAGCAGCTCGCGCAGCCGGGCCGCGTCGCGCGGGGCCGCCAGCCGGAGCCCCGGGACGACCTGGAGGACCGACATGTCCCACATGCCGTTGTGCGAGGCGCCGTCGTCGCCGGTGACCCCGGCACGATCGAGCACGAAGGTGACGCCGCAGCGGTGCAGCGCGCAGTCCATGAGGACCTGGTCGAAGGCGCGGTTGAGGAACGTCGCGTAGACGGCCACGACCGGGTGCAGGCCGCCGATGGCCAGCCCCGCGGCCGACGTCGCGGCGTGCTGCTCGGCGATGCCGACGTCGAAGGTCCGCTCCGGGAACCGCGCCTGGAAGTGGTCGAGCCCCACCGGGTGCATCATCGCCGCGGTGAGGGCCACGACGTCCTTGCGCCGCTGGCCGATGTGGACGATCTCGTCGGCGAAGACGTCGGTCCAGATCCGGCCGCGGGCCCGCTCCTCGCCGGTCTCGATGTCGAAGGGCTGCGGCGAGTGGAACTGGTCGGCCTCGTGGCGCTCCGCGGCGTCGTACCCGAACCCCTTGCGGGTCAGCGCGTGCACGATGACCGGTCCGCCGAACCGCTTGGCCTGGAGGAGCGCCTGCTCCATCGCGGCGCGGTCGTGCCCGTCGACGGGGCCGACGTACTTCAGCCCGAGGTCCTCGAAGAGCCCCTGCGGCGCCAGGGCGTCCTTGAGCCCCTTCTTCATCGCGTGCAGGGCGTCGTACGTCGTGCTGCCGACGCCGGGGACCGCCTGCAGGCGCTTCTTGACCAGGTCGAGGACCTGCTCGTATCGCGGGTTGGTGCGCAGCGTGGTCAGCGCGTTCGCCAGGCCACCGATGGTCGGCGTGTATGACCGGCCGTTGTCGTTGACGACGATGACCAGCTTGCTGTCCTTGGCGATGGCGATGTTGTTGAGCGCCTCCCAGGCCATGCCGCCGGTGAGCGCGCCGTCGCCGATGACCGCGACGGTGTGCCGGTCCTCGCCCCGGATGGCGAACGCCTTCGCGATGCCGTCGGCGTAGGACAGCGCCGTGGAGGCATGGGAGTTCTCGACCAGGTCGTGCTCGGACTCCGCCTGGCTCGGGTAGCCCGACAGGCCGCCCTCCTTGCGGAGGCCGTCGAACTGCCGCGCACGCCCGGTCAGGATCTTGTGCACGTAGGACTGGTGGCCGGTGTCGAGCACGATGCGGTCACGCGGGCTGTCGAAGACCCGGTGGATGGCGAGGGTCAGCTCGACGACGCCGAGGTTGGGGCCGAGGTGGCCGCCGATGCGCGAGCACGTCTGCACGAGCAGGTCGCGGATCTCGGCGCACAGGGTCTCCAGCTCCTCGGCGGAGAGCCCGCGGAGGTCCCGCGGACCGGTGATCGAGTCGAGGAGCGACATGCCGTCGAGTCTAGGACGTCACAGGTCGTGCACGGCGATCGCGGACTCGTGCAGGCTTCCCATCCAGACCCGACCCTCGTGCTCACGGACTCCGGTGACCATGTGGTAGCCCTCGCCGGGCAGGTCGAGGTCGTGGACCAGGCGGCCGGTCTCGTCGTAGGCCTGCACGCGCACCGTGCGAGCCGGCTTCGGCTGCAGCCGCTCGGGGATCCGGGTGGTCAGCTTGCGCACCGGCATCGGCGCGGACTGGAGCCGCTCCACGACGGGGTCGCGCGGGCTCGCGATGGTCACCCAGATGAGCCCGTCGCTGCCGCGGGCGATGTTGTCGGGGTAGCCCGGCAGGTTCTGGCAGAGCAGGTCCCGCATGCCGGCGCGGTCCCCGGTGAGCCAGCGGCGTACGACGGTGCGCGCGCCGGTCTCGGCGACGCACACGAAGTCCTCGCTCGCGCTCAGCGCCACGCCGTTGGCGAACGCGAGCCCGTCGAGCACGACCGTCACGGTGCCGTCCGGGTCGAGCCGCAGCAGCCGGCCGGTGCGGGTGTTGCGGATGAAGTCGTCCTTCCAGCGGTCGATCCCGAACTGGGTGGAGGAGTCGGAGAACCACACCGTGCCGTCGCTCGCGACCGCGGCGTTGTTGCAGAAGACCATCGGGGCCCCGTGCACCCGGTCGGTGACGGTCTCGACCCGGCCGGTGGCGAGGTCCACGCGGAGCAGGCCCCGCCGCGCGTCGCAGACCAGCAGCCGCCCGTCGCCGTCGAGCTCCAGGCCCAGCGGGCGCCCGCCGGTGTCGGCGACCTTCTCGACCCGGGCGCCGTCCGCAGCGACCCGGAAGATGCTGCCGTCGTCGGTGCCCGTGAGCACCGACCCCTCGTGCGGTCCGGAGGTGAGGACGACGACGTCCTCGGCGCCGTGGCCGGGGACAGGGACGACGGTCGGGGCGGTGCCGCGCGCAGGTGTGCTCATGGACACATGGTGCGGTAGAGGTCGCTGGCGAGGAACGCCGGGAGGATGTCGCGCGCGGATCCGGTGAGCGGCAGCGTCGGCACTTCGGCCGGGTCGACGAAGACGATCCGGCGGCCCTCGCCGCAGGTGATGTCGGCGTCGGTGAGGTCGACCGCCGCGACGTAGACGTCCATCTCCCCCGTCCCGAACGACGGGTGGGCGACCGCGAAGGTGCGCCACCTCCGCAGGTCCCCGTCCGCCAGCCGGACGCCCGTCTCCTCGGCGAGCTCGCGTCGGGCCGCCGGCCCGTAGGCCTCGCCCTCCTCGACGTGCCCGCCGGGGAGGCCCCAGCACTCGGGGTCGATCACGGGGTGCTCGTCGCGCTCCTGGAGCAGCAGCCAGCCGCGGCGGTCGACGAGCAGCACACCGGCGAAACGGGTCGGCTGGTCGGTCATGGTCGGACGGTAGCGGCCGGTGCCGAGGAGCACAGCGGCGATCTGCGTCATCCGACCGACCCAGGGGCATTCCCACTGACAGACTCGCCCGGTGATCCCCCGCGCCCGCCGAGGCCTCGCTGCGTCCCTCGCCATGTCCCTCACCGTGTCCCTCACCGTGTCCCTCACCGTGTCCCTCACCGTGTCCCTCACCGCGCCCCTGACCGCGTCGGCCGCCCCCGCCACCACCGTCCCGGCCGCCGACCAGCGGCCGTTGCCGACCACCGGCTACGTGCTCGCCAGCACAACCGCGGCGGTCATCGAGGAGAACGCCCCGGCGCTCGCGGCGCTCGGCGTCGCGTCGGTGCCGATCACCTCCGACGGGCGTGACGTGCGCTGGCCGGGCGCGCTCACCCGCCAGCTCCGGCGCGCGCACCAGCACGGGCTGCGGGCCGAGCTGCTGGTGAGCAACTACAGCAACGCGCTGGGCGGCTTCGACAGCCGGGCGGCGCGGCGCCTGCTGCGGCACGAGAGCCGGGTGCGCACGGTGGCGCAGCGGCTGGCCGGCATCGTGCGTCGCCAGGGCTGGGACGGGATCACCGTCGACCTCGAGTCGCTCTCGCGCGCGGACGGCCGGGGTCTGGTGCTCCTGCTGCGCGAGCTCCAGGCACGCATGCCCGCGGACCGCACCGTGACCGTCGACGTCCAGCCCTCGCCGACCGCCGCCGGCTACCGCGACCGGGGCTTCCGGATCGGCGCGATCGGCCGGGTCGCGGACGTCGTCGTGGTCATGGCCTACGACCGGCACGGCCCGACCTGGTCGGGCCCCGGCCCGGTCGGACCGCTCGACTGGCAGCGCACGGTGGTCGAGGCGGTGCTGACGGAGGTGCCCGCGGCGAAGGTCGACCTGGGGGTCGCCGGCTACGGCTACACCTGGCCCAGCGACGGCACCGGCCGGAGCGTCACCGTGCGCGGCGCCCGCAGGCTGGTGGCGGAGGACGGCGCCCGAGCCGTGTGGAAGGCGGGTGCCGGCGAGTGGCGCGCCCGGCTCTCCGACGGCACCGTCCTGTGGTGGGCCGACGGCCGGTCCTTCCGCCTCCGCGAGGAGCTCGCCCGGGATCTCGGCCTGCACGGCCGCGCGCTGTGGCGGCTCGGATCGGCGGACCCGCTGGTCTGAGTCGTCCGAGGCGTCCGGAGCGTCGGTGACTCTCCGTAGGCTCGGCGGGTCCACCGGGAGGATCCTGTGCAGTTGACGACCGACTCGTTCGAGCGGCCCGACGACCTCGGCGACCGCGCCGACCCGCGGGTGCTGTTCGCCCGCTCCTACCTGCTGATCCGCACGGTCGTCGGCCTGGTCGGCATCTGCCTGCCGATCGCGCTCCTGCTCCTCGACGCCGCCTTCCTCCGCGAGCCGATCACGGCCCGCGGCTCGCTGTCGGCGTACTACCACTCCGGGGCGCGCGACCTGTTCGTCGGCACGCTCTGCGTGACCGGCGTCCTGCTGATGACCTATCTCTCCGGGCGGCGCGACACCTGGGACCACTGGCTCAGCTCGGTGGCCGGCGTCGCCGCGCTGGGCGTGGCGCTGCTGCCGACCGCGCGGCCGGACGACGTCGGCGTCGCCGCGACTCCGCTTCAGCTACGGCTGGGTGAGGACGTCGTCTCGGCAGCCCACTTCGTGTGCGCCGCCGTGTTCGTGCTCAGCCTCGCGGGACAGGCCTTCGTCTTCGCCCACCGCGACCGGCGCCGTGGCGGTCGCGTGCTCATCCACCAGGTCTGCGGCGCGGTGATCCTGGCGGCCGTCGCGTGGGCCGGGCTGGGCTTCCTGCTGCCGCTCGACATCGGCTGGCTGACCTCGCTCTACCTGGGCGAGGTCGTCGCGGTCTGGGCGTTCGGGGTGTCGTGGCTGGCCAAGGGCCACGACCTGCGCCGGCTGTTCGGGCGTCGGCGGGTCACCAGGGACGGCCCGCTCAGCCGCCGAGGAAGCTGAGCCGCACCTGCCGCTCGTGGTTGTCGACGTTCAGGTCGACCAGGCAGATGCTCTGCCAGGTCCCCAGCGCCAGCTCGCCGCCGAGGACCGGCACCGACGCGTACGGCGGCACGAGGGCCGGCATCACGTGCGAGCGGCCGTGGCCCGGCGTCCCGTGCTGGTGCTGCCACCGGTCGTCGGCGGGGAGCAGGTCGGCCAGCGCCGCGAGCAGGTCGTCGTCGCTGCCCGACCCGGTCTCGAGGATCGCCAGCCCGGCGGTCGCGTGGGGCACGAACAGGTGCAGCAGGCCGTCACCGCGGCCGGAGACGAAGCCCGCGCAGTCACGGGTGAGGTCGAGGACCGTGTCGCGGTCGCCGGTACGGAAGGTCCTGGTCTCGGTGTCCATGGGTCCGATGCTGCCGGAGCCGTGGGCGCCGCGGGGCGTCAGACCGGCGAGCCTGGCTCGGGTGCTTCGCCCTGCGGGTCCGGAGTGCCGCCGGCACAGGAGGCGAACGGCTCCGGCGCGGTGCCGCCGTCGCCGTACCGCTCGATGAAGAGCTCCAGCCGCGGGTCGTCCGCGCCCACGAGCGCGAGCTGGCGACCCCAGACGGTGACGACCACCGGCGCGCCGAGGCCCGGGTACGGCGAGAGGATGCCGTTCTGCGGCAGCTGCTCGGCCAGGCGCTCGACGTCGTCGGCGGGCAGGTCCGGGTCGTGGGTGATCCAGACGGTGCCGTGCTCGAGGTCGTGGACGGCGTTCTCCTCGCGGACCGGCTCGTCGTAGACGCCGCAGTCCAGCCACACCGGGTCGTGGGGGCCACCGGCGGGCGGCACGGCCGGGTAGGTGACGTCGCCCTGGGTGTGCTGCGTGCTGAGGGCCTCGTAGCTCACGACGGCGTCCAGGTTGCGGGCCACCTCGGCAGCGTCGTCGGCGCGCATCTGTCCGACGGCGACGGGCAGGCCGATCGCGAGGAGGAGCACCGCGGCCGCGCCGAGGACGGCCAGGACCACGGCCGAGGACCGGTCGCGTCGCGGCGGCGGCCCGGTGGGGTCCGCGGCTGGGGCAGGATCCGCCGGGGCGGGGTCCGGGGCAGCAGTCGGGAGCGGGTCGTCCGACTCGCTCACTCCTGGCCCTCGGACCCGCCGAGCAGCCGCTCGACCCGCTCCACCTTGCCGGTCAGCTCACCGGTGTGGCCCGGGCGGATGTCGGCCTTGAGCACCAGGCCCACGCGCGGGGACACCTCGGCGACGACGTCGACCGCACGCTTGACCACGGCCATCACCTCGTCCCACTCCCCCTCGATGTTGGTGAACATCGCGTTCGTCTCGTGGGGCAGCCCGGACTCGCGGACCACCCGGACGGCGGCGGCCACCGCCTCGGAGACGCCCCCCGTCTCGTCACCGGTCGTGGGGCTGATGCTGAACGCGACGATCATGGCCCCACGGTAGCCGTGGCCTCGTCCTCCTCGACGGGGACCAGCGCACGCAGCCGGGCCAGGGCGTCGCGGGCCTGGGACTTCACCGTGCCCACCGCGATGCCGAGCGCCTCCGCGGTCTGCCGCTCGGTGAGGTCCTCGTAGTAGCGCAGCACGATGACCGCCCGCTGCCGCGGCGCGAGCCGGCCCAGCGCCACCCGTAGCGCCTCACGGTCGCCGGGATCGTCCTGCGCCCCCGAGACCTCGGGCACCTCGGCGGTGCTGACCTCGCGCCACCGCCGACGACGCCACCGCGAGACGCTCTCGCGCGCCAGGACGCGGCGGACGTAGGGCTCGGGGTGGTCGGCGATCCGGCGCCAGTGCGGGACCACCTTGACCAGCGCGACCTGGACCAGGTCCTCGGCGTCGTCGTGGTCGCCGGTGAGGAGGTACGCCGTGCGCAGCAGGGCCGGCCGCCGGGCCGCGACGTACTCCTCGAAGCCGACGTGGTCAGGGGCGGGCATGGCGCCTCCACAGCAGCACACCGAGCGCGGCAAGGACCAGGGCGAGGCCCGCGCCGGTCAGCAGCCGCGGGTCGGTGCGGGTCTGCGGCTCCGGCGGCTCCACCGACGGCGCGGTGAGGAGCTCCTCGGCGAAGTGGACGTCGGAGCCGCCACCGGTGTGCGCCGGGAACGTCGTCACCCGCTCCACCGATCCTGAGCGCACGTCGTGGCGCACCAGGTCGATGGGGCCGGCGATGCCATCACGGGTGCGCCAGCGCACCGCGGCCACGGTCGACTCGTCCAGCCACCCCAGCATCTGTGAGGTCCGCTCGCCGCCGGCGACCGGGCGGAGAGCGGACCGGCCGCGCGCCGCGACCTGCGCCACGTCGCCGACGGCCAGCGGCGCTGGGTTCCGGTTGCCGGGCAGCGAGGCGACGGCGCCGAGGTCGTCGCTCACCGCGACCGAGCCGCTGCCCATGGGCTCGAGCTGCAGCCACGGCGTGAGCCGCCGACCCCGGGTGTCAGTCCACCGGTAGCTACCGTCCGTGGGTCCTCCCCCGACGACAAGGCGGCCGTCGGCGGCTCCTGCGAGCCACCCCGAGGACGACCACCGCTGCAGCCGTTCCGGCGTGGAGCCCGGGACCCACACCTCCGGCGGCCGTCCTCTGCTGCTAGAGGACCGGTGGATGTCGTCGTAGCCGCCGACGATGTGGCCGTAGTGCAGGACGACGGTCTCCTCGTCCACCCAGCCGAGACTGTGCTGATGCAGCCCGTGCTCGGTCGGGATGTCGTGCCGCACCACCTCCCCCGTGGCGGCGTCCCACACCGCCACGCCGGTCACCGGCTCCTCGTCCCGGCTGGCGGGGAGCCCGCCGGTCTCCCCCGTCGTCCAGAAGACCACCCGCCGACCGTCCGGGGAGAGCTGGCTGAACCCGCCGGGTGAGACCCCCGGCACGGCGTCAGCGGGGAGGTCCAGCCAGACCAGGGACCCGTCGGCTGCGGAGACGCCCGCCAGCGCGCGCTCCGGCCCCGTCCACGTGCCCCGCTCGCCGCCGACGATCGCCGAGAGACGACCCGGCAGGCCGGCCTCGTCGGTCCCGAGCAACCAGGCTGGCGGGTCGCCGAGCCGGTCCGGCAGGACCGCCTCGTCGAGGGGCACGGGGCTGACCGGCGCCGGCCGGTCGCCTGTGACGTCCGGCGCCACGGCGAGGGCGAGGGTCCCGCTGCCGGCCACCACGGCGACCACGGCGGCCACCGCGAGCGCCCGACGCCGACGGGCGTACCTCCGCCCCCGGGCCCACAGCGCCGAGCCGGGAACGGCGCCACGCCCGTCGACGGCGGCGCCGGCCTCCCCCGCCAGGTCCACCAGCCGGTCGTGCAACGTGCTCATCGCGTCTCCTCCGTCGGGCTCTCCCCCTCACCACGCCTCGAGCACCCCAGGCGGAGGGGTCGGTCCGCGGAAACTTCCTCCGGACGACGACCCGGGACGCGGAACGGCCCGCCACCCAGAGGTGGCGGGCCGTCCGAGGCGGTCCTCGAGGTCTGGATCAGGCCTTGCGGAGGTTGCGCAGGACGTACTGCATGATGCCGCCGTTGCGGTAGTAGTTCGCCTCGCCCGGGGTGTCGATGCGGACCACCGCGTCGAACTCGGTGTCGCCTGCCTTGACCTTCACGGTCTTCGGCGTGCGGCCCTCGTTGAGCTCGGTGATGCCGGTGATGGAGAACTCCTCCTCGCCGGTGAGGCCGAGCGACTCGGCGCTCTCACCCTCGGGGAACTGCAGCGGGATGACGCCCATGCCGATCAGGTTCGAGCGGTGGATGCGCTCGTAGGACTCGGCGATCACAGCCTTGACACCCAGCAGCGAGGTGCCCTTGGCGGCCCAGTCGCGCGAGGACCCGGAGCCGTACTCCTTGCCCGCGAGGACGACCAGCGGGGTGCCCGCCGCGAGGTAGTTCTCCGAGGCCTCGAAGACCGTCGTCACCTCGCCACCGTTGGTGAAGTCGCGGGTGAACCCGCCCTCGGTGCCCGGCGCCAGCTGGTTGCGCAGCCGGATGTTGGCGAAGGTGCCCCGGATCATCACCTCGTGGTTGCCGCGGCGCGAGCCGTAGGAGTTGAAGTCCCGCTGCTGCACGCCGTGCTCGGCGAGGTAGGTGCCCGCCGGGGAGTCCTTCTTGATGGCGCCGGCCGGGCTGATGTGGTCGGTGGTGACCGAGTCACCGAGCTTCAGCAGGACGCGCGCGCCCTCGATGTCGGTGACGGGCTCCGGCTCGTCGGGCATGCCGTCGAAGTAGGGAGGCTTGCGGACGTAGGTCGACTCCGGGTCCCAGGCGAACGTGTCGCCCTCGGGCGTCGACAGCGAGCGCCAGCGCTCGTCGCCGGCGAAGACGTCGGAGTAGGAAGAGTCGAACATGTCCGACGAGATGGACTCGCCGATGACCCGCTCGACCTCCTGCGGGGAGGGCCAGATGTCCCTCATGTAGACGTCGTTGCCGTCGCTGTCCTGGCCCAGCGGGTCGTTGAACAGGTCGACGTCCATGGAGCCGGCCAGCGCGTAGGCGACGACCAGCGGCGGGGACGCGAGGTAGTTCATCTTCACGTCGGGGTTGATCCGACCCTCGAAGTTCCGGTTGCCCGAGAGCACCGAGACGACGGCGAGGTCCTTCTCCTGGACCGCGGCGCTGACCTCGGGGATGAGCGGGCCCGAGTTGCCGATGCAGGTGGTGCAGCCGTAGCCGACGAGGTTGAAGCCCAGCTTGTCGAGGTACGGCGTGAGGCCGGCGCGCTCGTAGTAGTCGGAGACCACCTGCGAGCCGGGCGCCAGCGTGGTCTTGACCCACGGCTTGCGCTGCAGGCCCTTCTCGACGGCGTTCTTGGCCAGCAGCGCCGCGCCGATCATCACCGACGGGTTCGAGGTGTTGGTGCAGGACGTGATCGCCGCGATCGCGACCGCCCCGTGGTCGAGCTCGAACTCGGTGCCGTCCTCGAGGGTGACCTTGACCGGGTTGCTCGGGCGGCCCTCGGCCTTGGCCGCAGCGGAGTGCCAGTCGGCCGGTGCCGCGGCACCGTCGTGGCCGTCACCGTTGCCGTTGGTCGCCGGCGGGTCCGAGGACGGGAAGGACTCGGCCGAGGCCTCGTCGGCGCCGGTGTTGACGCCGTAGGGCTGCTTGTTCCCCGGCACGCCCGGCTTGCGGTCCTCGGTGCCGGTCTCGTCGTCGCTGACGTACTCGGCCAGGGCGATGCGGAAGGCCTCGGCTGCGTCGGCGAGGGCGACGCGGTCCTGCGGACGCTTCGGTCCCGCGAGCGAGGGGACGACGGTGGAGAGGTCGAGCTCGAGCTTCTCGGAGTAGCGCGGCTCGGCGTCCGGGTCGTGCCAGAGGCCCTGCTCCTTGGCGTAGGCCTCGACCAGCTTCAGCTGCTCCTGGGGGCGGCCGGTGAGCTCGAGGTACTCGAGGGTCTGCTCGTCGATCGGGAAGACCGCGATCGTGGAGCCGAACTCGGGGCTCATGTTGCCGATCGTGGCCCGGTTGGCCAGCGGGAGCGCGGAGACGCCGGGGCCGTAGAACTCGACGAACTTGCCGACCACGCCGTGCTCGCGCAGCATCTCGGTGATCGTGAGCACCAGGTCGGTGGCGGTCGAGCCCTCGGGCAGGTCACCGTTGAGCTTGAAGCCGACCACCCGCGGGATGAGCATGGAGACGGGCTGGCCGAGCATCGCGGCCTCGGCCTCGATGCCGCCCACGCCCCAGCCGACCACGCCGATGCCGTTGACCATCGTGGTGTGGGAGTCGGTGCCGACGCAGGTGTCGGGGTACGCCACCTTCACACCGCTCTCGGCCTCGCGGACCATGACGGTGCGCGCGAGGTGCTCGATGTTGACCTGGTGGACGATGCCCGTGCCCGGGGGGACGACCTTGAAGTCGTCGAAGGCGCCCTGGCCCCAGCGGAGGAACTGGTACCGCTCGCGGTTGCGCTCGTACTCGATCTCGACGTTGCGCTCGAACGACTCGGGCGTGCCGAAGACGTCGGCGATGACCGAGTGGTCGATGACCATCTCGGCCGGCGCCAGCGGGTTGATCCGCGACGGGTCGCCGCCGAGGTCGGCCATCGCCTCGCGCATGGTGGCGAGGTCGACGACGCAGGGCACGCCGGTGAAGTCCTGCATGATCACGCGCGCCGGCGTGAACTGGATCTCCTTGTCCGGGTGCGCGTCCGCGTCCCAGCCGGCGAGCGCCTTGATGTCGTCGGCGGTGATGTCGGCGCCGTCCTCGGTGCGCAGGAGGTTCTCGAGCAGGACCTTGAGGCTGAAGGGCAGCGTCTCGACGTCCAGGCCCTCCCCCGTCACCGCGTCGAGGCGGTAGATCTCGTAGGACTGTCCGTCCACGTCCAGGGTGCTCTTGGCACCGAAGCTGTCCTGACTGGCCACTGCTGACTCTCCTCGTGACGTCCGTGGTGCGCGATCGCTGTGCGTCCGGTCCTTGCCATCTTGCCGCTGGGGCGGTGGCCGACGGAAGGAAGGCTTCCCTAAGCCGGGCTCGGTCCGGCGGATCGGCAATGTCTCTTGATATCAAGATACATGACGTCGAGGAATTCCGGCACCACGGCCGGGGCGCTCACCGCGTGAGCAGCGCGACGCACTCCACGTGGTGGGTCATCGGGAAGAGGTCGAAGGCCCGCAGGCGCTCGAGCCGGTAGCCGTGCTCGGCGAAGATCGCGACGTCGCGGGCCAGCGCGGCCGGGTCGCAGGCGACGTACGCGACCGCTCGGGGCGTGCGCGCCACCACCTGCTCGACGACCGGCCGCCGCGCGCCCTCCCGGGGCGGGTCCAGCACGACGAGGTCCCACGATCCGTGGACGCCGGCGTCCAGCACCTCGGCCACCGAGCCGGTGTGCACGTCGACCCCCGGGCAGTTGTGGGCCGCGTGGCGGGCGGCGGCCGGCTCCCCCTCGACGGCGACGACCCGGCCCTGCGGACCGACCACCTCGGAGAGGAAGCCGGCGAAGAGCCCCACGCCCGCGTAGAGGTCCAGCACCGACTCGCCCGCACGCGGCTCGAGGAAGGAGAGCACCGCGTCCGTCAGGACTCGCGGCGCCCCGGGGTGCACCTGCCAGAAGCCGTCGGACGCCACGGCGAACTCCCGGTCGCCGACCCGCTCGGTCCGCACGCCCGGCGCCGGCTCGCGCGCCTCGGGGTGGGCGATGCGGCAGTCGTCGATGACCACGACGTCACGGGAGCGGTGCCGTCGCATCGCGAGCGCACCGTCGGGCAGGCGGACGTAGCGCTGCCGGGTGCGCCAGCGCAGGCCGGCCAGCTGCTCGGGCAGGTCCCCGGCGACCGGCTCGACCTCGAAGCCGGCCAGGGCCTCGCCCTCCACCCCGGCCAGCCGCTGCAGCTGCTCGCGCACCACGTCGGCCTTCAGCTCGCGCTGGCGAGCCAGGTCGACGTGCTGGAAGTCGCAGCCACCGCACAGCCCGGGCCCCGCGAACGGGCACGGAGGAACCACCCGGTCCGGGGAGGCCTCGAGCACCTCGACCACGTCGCCGCGCCAGAACCGGTCGCCCTCGGTGCCCTCGGTGAGCTCGAGGACCACCCGCTCCCCCGGGATCCCGTGGCGGGTGAAGACGACCCGGGTCTCGACGGGCTCGACCGACGGATCGCTCACCACCCGGACGATGCAGTGCCCCCCGTGGGCGACCGGGCCCACGACCGCCTCGAACCGGCGGCCGACCACCGACGCGCCGCGCGCCTTGCGCTGACGCGGCTGCCGGCTCATCGGCCACCCGGGCGGCCGCGCTTGCCGACCCGCCCGCTGCGGAGGTCGCCGGCGCGCACCCGCAGCTCCTCGTTCTCGACGCGCTCGCGGGCCACCTCGGAGGAGCGCAGCTGGTAGGGCACGGAGGTCACCATGACACCCGGGGTGAAGAGCAGCCGGCCCTTGAGCCGCAGCGCCGTCTGGTTGTGGAGCAGCTGCTCCCACCAGTGGCCCACGACGTACTCGGGGATGTAGACCGCCACGACACCGCGCGGGTTCGCGCGGCGGATCTCGGCGATGTACTGCAGGAACGGGCGGATCAGCTCCCGGTACGGCGAGTGCAGCACCTTGAGCGGCACGTCGAGGCGCCGCTCGTCCCACTCCTCCAGCAGGCGCTGCGTCGCGGCGGGGTCCACGTCGACGTAGATGGCCTCGAGGACGTTCGGGCGGGTCGCCTTCGCGAAGGCCAGCGCCCGCAGCGTCGGCTTGTGCAGCTTGGAGACCAGCAAGATGGCGTGGACACGCGTCGGGAGGACCTTGTCCTCCTCGTCCGCGGCCAGCTCCAGCGCGACCTTGTCGTAGTGCCCCCGGATCGCGCGCATCACGACGTAGAAGGCCGCAAGCGCCAGGATCGTGATCCACGCGCCGGCGAGGAACTTCGTGACCACGATGATGACCAGCACCGCGGCGGTGAGGCCGAGGCCGAAGCCGTTGATCGCGCGCGAGCGCTGCATCCGGCGCCGCGTCGCAGGGTCGCCCTCCGAGCGCAGCAGCCGCGTCCAGTGCCGGACCATGCCGAGCTGGCTGAGGGTGAAGCTGACGAAGACGCCGACGATGTAGAGCTGGATCAGCCGGGTCACCTCGGCGTCGAAGGCGACGACCAGGGCGATGGCCAGTGCGGCGAGGAAGACGATGCCGTTGCTGTAGGCGAGCCGGTCGCCGCGCGACCCCAGGGCCCGCGGCGCGTACCCGTCGCGGGCGAGGATCGAGCCCAGCACCGGGAAGCCGTTGAACGCGGTGTTCGACGCCAACACCAGGATGACGCCGGTCGCGAGGATGACGAAGTAGTAGCCCGGCGGGAACGCCGCGAACACGCCCTCGGCGATCTGCGCGATCAGCGTGTGCTGGTCCATCTCCACCGGCTGGCCGTCGGCGTCGACGAGCCGGTCCAGCTCGTGCGGGTCGACGTAGCGCACCTGCATGGCGTTGGCCAGCGAGACCACACCGAGCATGAGGGTCACCGCGACCACGCCCAGGAGCAGGAGCGTCGTCGCGGCGTTGCGGCTCTTGGGCCGGCGGAAGGCCGGCACGCCGTTGGAGACCGCCTCGACGCCGGTGAGCGCGGCACAGCCGGAGGAGAAGGCACGGGCGACGAGGAAGACGAGCGCGACGGTGCTGATCTCACCGGCGTAGCCGTCGGCCTCGATGATCTGCAGGTCGGCGCTCTCGGCGAGCGGCAGCGTGCCCGCCATCGCCTGGGCGAACCCGACCAGGCACATCCCCCCGAGCGCCAGCATGAAGGCGTAGGCGGGCAGCGCGAAGGACGTCCCGGACTCGCGGACGCCGCGCAGGTTCATCAGGGTCAGGAAGACGACGAGCGCGGTGGCGACCACCGCCTCGTGGCCGGCGAGGAAACCCATCGCGGAGGCGGCGTACTGCGCGGCCGAGGAGAGCGACACCGCGACCACGAGCACGTAGTCGATGATCAGCGCGCTCCCGACGGTCACGCCGGCACGCGGGCCGAGGTTGACCATCGCGACCTCGTAGTCGCCGCCCCCGCTGGGATAGGCGTGGACCGTCTGCCGGTACGACGCGATGACGGTGAGCATCACCAGCGCGACGGCGACGGCCACCGGCCACGAGAAGGCGTAGGCCGACACCCCGGCCAACGAGAGGATGATGAAGATCTCGTCGGGCGCGTAGGCGACCGACGAGAGCGCGTCGCTGGCGAAGACGGGGAAGGCGACCTTCTTCGACAGAAGGGTCTCGCCCATCTGCGAGCTCCGCAGCTTGCGCCCCAGCAGGATCCGCTTGGAGACGTCACCGACACCCACGGGTGGGAACGGTACGGCACCGGGGCCGTCGAGCCCCCCTCGCCGAGCCGCAGGAGTACGGTCGTCCCGTGCACGTCGTGATCATGGGCTGCGGCCGGGTGGGCTCCACCCTCGCCCGCAGCCTCGAGGACCGGAACCACACGGTGTCGATCATCGACAACGAGCCGGACGCGTTCCGCCGCCTCGGGCCGGGGTTCAACGGGGACAAGATCGCCGGGGTCGGCTTCGACCAAGAGGTCCTGGGCAAGGCCGGCATCCGCCGCGCGGACGCGTTCGCCGCCGTCTCGTCCGGCGACAACTCCAACATCATCGCAGCGCGGGTGGCGCGGGAGACCTTCGGCATCCAACAGGTCGTCGCCCGCATCTACGACCCCGGCCGTGCGGAGGTCTACCAGCGGCTCGGGATCACGACCGTCGCCACCGTGAAGTGGACGGCCGACCAGGTGCTGCGCCGGCTGCTGCCGGCGGGCGCCGAGCCGGACTTCCGGGACCCCTCCGGCACCATCCGCGTCGACCACGTGCCGGCGCCGGAGGCGTGGGTGGGCCACCGCACCGTCCACTTCCAGGAGCAGACCGGCAGCCGGATCGCCTGGATCGACCGGCTCGGCGAGGGCATGCTGCCCAAGCGCGACTCGGTCATCCAGGAGGGAGACCTGATCCACCTGGTGGTGCGCGAGGAGAACGCTGCGCACGCGATGGCCGTCGTCAAGCGCGGACCGCGAGAGGACTAGGAACGCCATGCGTGTCGCCATCGCCGGGGCTGGAGCCGTCGGCCGCTCCATCGCCCGCGAGCTCATCCACAACGGTCACGAGGTGCTGCTGATCGACAAGAGCCCCCACTCCATCCGGCCCGAACGGGTGCCGGACGCCGAGTGGCTGCTCGCCGACTCCTGCGAGCTCTCCTCCCTCGAGGAGGCGCGCCTGGACCGCTGCGACGTCGTCATCGCCGCGACCGGCGACGACAAGGTCAACCTGGTGACCTCGCTGCTGGCCAAGACCGAGTTCGGCGTGCCCCGCACCGTCGGCCGGGTCAACCATCCCAACAACGAGTGGCTCTTCACCGAGGCGTGGGGCGTCGACGTCAACGTCTCGACGCCGCGGATCATGTCCGCGCTGGTCGAGGAGGCGGTGACGGTCGGCGACCTGGTGCGCCTGTTCACCTTCCGCCAGGGCGGCGCGAACCTCGTCGAGATGACGCTGCCGGCGGACTCGCCGTACGTCGGGAAACCCAGCGGCCTCATCCCGCTGCCGGAGAACTGCGCGCTGGTGACGATCCTGCGCGACGGCCAGGTCTACGTGCCGAGCGCCGAGCAGCCGGTGGAGTCGGGCGACGAGCTGCTGTTCGTCGTGCCGGCCGAGGGCGAGGACGCGCTCGAGCGGCTGCTGGCCCCCTCCAACCACGGCGGGTGAGCGGGGAGCCGCCTCCCGATCTGCCGCGGACAGCGCACGTCGGGCCGGGGGCGCGGGCAGGCAGGCGTCGCCGAACGTGCACAACGACGCTCGCGGCGACAGCCACCTGCGCACACGCATCCTGAGCGAGTGGTTGTGTACGTTCGACGACGGTCGACACTCCGCCGGTGGCCCGGTGAGCGCGCTGACGACCGCGACAGAGTCGGGTCCGTCGTCTGGGCGGTCCGGGATCGTGACCTGCACCGTGATGGCGACCGGGGGCTGGCGCGCCCGCGGAGTCGGTCGCTCGCGTGACAGACGTCCTCTCCTCCGCAGGTACCGACTTCCTGGCCCCAAGTACCGCGTGCGTCCGAACGGCGCCGATCGCACGCAGTCGGCCTTCAAGATTGGTCCGTGAACCCCTCTCCGCGCACCTTCTCGTCCGCCCTGGCCGTGGTCGGCGCCAGCCTACTGCTGGGCGGTCTGACCTCGTGGCTCCAGGGCCTGCTGCCCGACGCGCTCGCATCGTTCGCCAACTCGCCGTCCGGGTGGACGGCACTGACCGCCCTGCTCGTCGCCGCGGCGCGACCGTCACTGCCATGGGGCGCGGCGCTCGGAGTGGCGTCGTTCGTCGCCCTGGTGCTGGGCTACACCGTCGCCTCCGAGCTGCGCGGGCTCTCCTACGACCCGGTGTTCTGGAGTGTGGTCGGCATCATCGCCGGCCCGTTCGTCGGCGCAGCGGCTGCCGCGGTCGTGGGCCTTCGCGCCGTCCACGCGGCGCTCGGCGCGGGCGCCCTCGCGGGCGTGCTGATCGCCGACGGGATCTACGGCCTGACCGTCGTCGACTCCACCACCAGCCCGGTCTACTGGACCCTGTGCCTGGTGGCCGGTGCCGCCGTGGTTGGGCTCACGGCCGTCCGGCTGCGCACGCCCGCCGCCGCGGCAGGCGTCGTCGCCAGCGCCGCGGCGGCCACCGGCGTGCTGAGCCTGGGGTACGGCGTCCTCAACTCGGTGTACTGAACCCGCAACGACGAATGCCTCGCGCGGGCGGCGCGGTCAGGCAGCCGGACGGACCGGGGTGCGGTTGCGGCCGAGCACCCAGGCCATTCCCGCGAGCGCGGCGAGCTGGAGTGGCCAGCCCAGGGCGATCTTCAAGATGCCCAACGCCGCCACCACCGTGTCGACGTCCATCGCCCCGCCCTGCCCGGCCAGCCACAGCGGCGCCTGGACCACGACCCGCAGCAGGCACGGGAGGACGAGCAGCCAGGTCAGCGTGGTGCACAACCGCACCACCTGCGGGTCGTCGTGCCACGCGGTCGCGTCACCGGTGACGCTGCCCACCATGAAGCCGACCAGAGGCCAACCGACGAGGCAGGTGAGCGCCAGCACGACCGTGTAGCCGGTGTTGTAGAGGATCCCGGGCAGGAAGTACGCCAGGGCCTGCTCGCTCTCGCTGCCACCCCGGCTGGCCGCCATCCGGACGAAGAGCCACCCGATGCCGATGCCGAAGAGCGCGTTGAGCGCGAACTGGACCGTGCTCCGCTGGACCAGCCGCACCACGAGCAGCACCACGGCCGTGGCGACACTGATCGTCAACGACAGGGTGAGCCGGCTCGTCGTCAGCCACAGCACCGTGAACATGATCGTCGGCACGGCAGCCTCGACCATGCCCCGGCGGCCGCCGAGCGCCTTGGCCAGCTGGGCGCGGACGACGGCCTCGACGGTGTCGAGGGACGGCGCCTGCTCCGTGGTCACGGCATGAGCTCGTAGCGCGGGTTGTACATGATCCGGGTGCCGTCGTGCGTGCCGATCCGGCCCTGCACGTCGACCGAGCGGCCCGGGGTGATGCCGGCGATCCGGCGCCGGCCCAGCCACACGATGGTGATCGTCCCCGAGCCGTCGTACAGGTCCGCCTCGAGCGCCGGCACACCGCCGCGCGGCCGCAGCGTCACCGTCCGCAGCGTGCCCCTCAGGTGCACCCGCTCGCGGTCAGGCGCACAGTCGACGGTCTGGCAGCCCGTCATCTCATGGGCCTTGCGGGTGTCGCGCGCGTGCTGGTCCTCGGAGTCGGCCCACCGGCTCAGGCTGCGCCGCAGCCGGCTCACTGGACCTTCCTCGCGTTCTCCGGCACGGTCACCGGAAGCGGCTCGCCCGGGGGCAGCGCACCCTCGCCGCGCCGGACCGCCACGGTGGTGATCACGTCCTCCCACTCCCGGCCCGCCTCGGCGTCGACCGCGGGGCGGCCGAGCAGCGTCGCACGCAGCAGCCAGCGGCTGCCGTTGATGCCGATGATCCGCGAGGGCTGCGTTGCGGCCTGGCCGTCGGGGCGGGTGACGGGCAGGTTGCAGACCACCTCGGTGCCGAACCGGCCCTCCCGCTCGGTGGCCGTGCCGCCGCGCTGCGCCATCTCGGCCGCGATCCGCGGACGCAGCTCGCTCCAGAGGTCGCCGTTGCGGGGAGCGGCGAAGGCGCGCATCTCCAGCGCACCGTCCTCGGCGGTCAGCAGCACCGCCTGCACCTGACCGGTGCGCTCGTCGACCTGCAGCCGCAGGTCGCGCCCCGGCTGGGGCCCGATGAGCAGCGACCCGAGGTCGACCCGCTCGACGTCGTCCGGCGGGAGCTCGCTGACGTCGAAGGGACCGACCGGCGCCTCGGTGGGCTCCACGTCGGACGGCACCTCCTCCGTGGCGGCGGCCTCGGCGGACTTGCGGCGGAACTTCACGAACGACTCCCTCGACTGGCTTGCTGGCGGCCGGTCACGGGCGACCGAACCCACCGGTAGAACCGTAGCCTCCGTCGCCCCGTTCGGAAGAGGGGAGGACGTCCACCTCGACGAACGACGCGGTCTCGAAGCGCTGGACCACCAGCTGCGCCACCCGGTCCCCGCGCCGCAGGGCGACCGGCTCGATCGGGTCGAGGTTGACCAGCAGCACCTTCACCTCCCCGCGGTAGCCCGCGTCGATGGTCCCCGGGGCGTTGACGATGGAGACGCCGTGCCGGGCGGCCAGGCCCGAGCGTGGGTGCACCAGGGCGACGTACCCCTCCGGCAGCGCCAGGGCGATCCCCGTCGGCACCAGCGCCCGCTCCCCCGGTGCCAGCACCAGGTCGACAGTCGTGTGCAGGTCGGCGCCGGCATCGCCGCGATGCGCGTACGCCGGCAGCGGCAGGTCGCGGTCCAGCCGGACCACGGGGATCTCGAGCTCGCTCACGCCCGGACCCTAGAGCACCCGGAGGGCAGCCCTCGTCGGCGCGGGCGGGCGCGGGGATGGCAGGCTGGTGGGGTGCCCGGACAGCGCCCCACCGACCACCACGAGCGCCTGACGGTCCCCCTCCGCTGGTGGGTCCTCGGCGCGGGCTTCGTCGTCTCGCTCTGGCTCGCCGTGGATGCCGCCGCGCCAGCCCTCTTCTCGCTGGCGGTGGGAGTGGTGGGCATGGCGGTCCTGGCTGCACTCCTGCTGTCCTACGGCTCGCGGCGGGTGGAGGTCGCCGACGGCGTGCTCCGCGCCGGACGCGCCACGATCGAGGGCGAGCACCTCGGCGAGGTCGAGGTGCTCGACGCGGTGGCCACCCGCCGCACCGCCGGCCCGGAGGCGGACGCGCGGGCCTACCTCGCGACGCGCCCCTACGTCCGGACCTCGGTCAAGGTCGAGATCACCGACCCGGCCGACCGCACGCCGTACTGGCTGATCAGCACGCGTCGTCCCGAGCGGCTGGCCGCCGCGATCGGCGCCCTCCGCGAGGCGGGTCGGCGGGCCTGACGCCGCCGCGTGGCCGCGGGGCGGCTGGGTACTGTGCCGCCATGGCTTCTGACTCCTCCAAGGTGTGGTCGGTCTTCTCGCTGGTCTCCGCGCTCGGCGCGGCCGCGATGGCGAGGAAGGGGCTCGAGCGCGCGTGGCGGATCGCCACCGGCCGCAAGCCCCCGGAGAACCCGGCCGACCCGGACGTGGCGCTGCGCGAGGCGGTCGCCTGGGCCAACGCGACCGGTACGGCGGTCGGCGTGGCGCGGATGCTCGCGCAGCGGCGGGCCGCGTCGTACTACACCCGCTCCACCGGGCACCTGCCGCCCGGCCTGCACCCCGACGGCCAGTAGGCCGAGCAGGCCCCCGGGGGCGAACCGATCCCGAGCACGGCGAAGGCCCGCGACCACCAGGTCGCGGGCCTTCTCGATCAGTACTGATCGGTCTCGATCAGTCCAGCGTCACACGCAGTCGCGGCAGATCAGCTTCTTGCTGTCGGCCAGCTGGCTGCGGTGGTGGACCAGGAAGCAGCTCATGCAGGTGAACTCGTCGTCCTGCTTCGGCTTCACCTCGACGGCGAGCTCCTCGTGCGAGAGGTCGGCGCCGGGGAGCTCGAAGGACTCAGCGGCCTCCGCCTCGTCCTCGTCGACCTTCCCGGAGTTCTTGTCGTGGCGACGAGCCTTGAGCTCCTCGATGGACTCCTCGGACTGGTCTTCCTCGTTCTTGCGCGGTGCGTCGTAGTCCGTCGCCATGCGTCGCTCACTCCCCTCGTCCTCGATGCCTCGCCTGCCGGTCCGGCCCGGCACCGTGCCGTCGTCGGCGCCAGATTGTGCACCATCGGTCCTCGTCTGCCCACACCGGTGGGCGGTGCGGCAGGTGAACCTCCCGCGGTGGTGCCCTATTCCCCGTCCAGCGCCGGGTCATCCGTCCGGGTGTCCGCATACCCCGCGGCCAGCACCGCGTCGCGGAACTCGGCGAAGCCGTGCGCCGGCGCCGCCAGGAGGAGCGGGCTCCCGCCCACCCCTCGGAGCAGCTCGGTGCGGGCCCCCGCCGCCCGCGCCACCAGCCCTCCCGCAGCGTGGTCCCACAGGTGCACGCCCTCCTCGACGTAGGCATCGAGCGAGCCCTCGGCGAGGTGGCAGAGGTCGAGGGCGCACGACCCCATCCGACGGATGTCACGCACGCGCGGCAGCAGCTGCACGAGCGCCTCGGCCTGCAGCGCGCGCCGCCGGCTCTCGTAGGAGAACCCCGTGCCGACCAGTCGCCGGGCCAGCGGCGTCGGTGCCGCCACGGTGATGGGCGCACCGTCCCGGGTGGCGCTCGCCGTGCCGTCGGCGGCGACGTGCGCGCCGTACTCGGTGCCCGTCACGGCGTTGACGACGACACCCGCGACCACCTCCCCCGCCACCTCGGCGGCCACGGAGACGGCGTACTCGGGGATGCCGTAGAGGAAGTTCACCGTGCCGTCGATCGGGTCGACGATCCACCGGACCCCGCTGGTCCCCGGCACGTCGTCGCCCTCCTCGCCCAGCACCGCGTCGTCGGGCCGTCGCTCGGCCAGCAGCCGGCGCACCAGCGCCTCGCTCGCGCGGTCGGCCTCGGTCACGACGTCGACGTCGCTGCTCTTCGTCGCGGCGACCCCGACCCCGCGCTCCGCGTGCTCCCGCACGACGACCACCGCCGCACGCGCCACGTCGAGGGCGACCTCGCGGAGCTCCTGGGGACTCACCGGCACGTCACTGGTCGATCGGCTCGCGCTCACCGGTGAGGGCCGGGCGCGGCCCCTTCGGGTTCGCGCAGCAGCCCACGGGGCAGCGGTCCCACATCGGCCCGATCTCACCGACGGCGTTGCGGGCCACCGCCTCGCCGCGCTCCACCGCGGCCCGCTCGAGCAGCAGGTCGCGGACGGCCCGCACGAACCGGGGGTCCGAGCCGGCCGTGCCGGCCCGCCGGGCGGGCAGGCCCAGGCGCTCGGCGGTCGCCATCGCCTCGGTGTCGAGGTCGTAGATGACCTCCATGTGGTCGGACACGAAGCCCACCGGCACCATCACCACCGCCGGCACCCGGCGCTCGTGGAGCGCCTCGAGGTGGTCGTTGACGTCCGGCTCGAGCCACGGCACGTGCGGCGCGCCGGACCGCGAGCAGTAGACGAGCTCGTGCGCGTGGCTGCGACCGGTCTCCTCCCGGACGCGTTCCGTGATGACCTCCGCGACGTCGAGGTGCTGGCGGACGTAGGCCCCGCCGCCGAGCTCCGGCGGCCCGCTGCTGTCGTTCATCGCGGTCGGGATCGAGTGGGTGACGAAGGCGAGGTGCGCGCCGTCGCGGACGTCGTCGGGCAGGTCCGCGAGCGCGGCGAGGGTCGCGTCGACGACCGGCTCCACGAACCCGGGGTGGTTGAAGTAGTGGCGCAGCTTGTCCAGCCGGGGCGCCCGCTCCAGCGGGGCCACCGCGTCCGCGAGGTTCTCGCGGTACTGCCGGCAGCTGGACCAGGAGGAGTAGGCGCTGGTCATGAAGCAGGCCGCCCGCTGAATACCGTCGGCGGCCATCTGCGCCAGTGTGTCGGTGAGGTACGGGTCCCAGTTCCGGTTGCCCCAGTAGACCGGCAGGTCGACCCCGGACTCGGCGAGGTCGGCCCGCAGCGAGGCCAGGAACTCCCGGTTCTGATCGTTGATCGGCGAGCGGCCGCCGAAGAGGTGGTAGTGCTCGCCGACCTCCTCGAGCCGCTCGCGGGGGATCCCGCGGCCCCGGGTCACGTTCTCCAGGAACGGCACCACGTCGTCCGGCCCCTCGGGGCCGCCGAACGACACGAGCAGGAGGGCGTCGTACGGCGTGGGGTCGGTCGCGCGGTCGGGCGTCGGCATGACCACATCGTAGGGAGGGCCGGTGGCGCACCGGTCCGGCGCCCGGCGCCACCCTCGACGGGTGCGCGGGGATTGGCTGCGCGTGACCGCCGAGCCCTAACTTGAGCGCGCCATGCCCATGTTCGCCGCCTACCGCCGGGTGCTCTCCGAGCCCGGCGCCGCCCTGTTCTCGGCGACGGGTCTGGTCGCGCGCCTGCCGATCTCCATGGTCGGTCTCGGCATCGTGCTCCTCGTCGAGTCCTCGACCGGCTCCTACGGCCTCGCCGGGGCCGTCTCCGCGGCCTACATGGTCGCCAACGCTCTGCTCGCGATCGTGCAGGGCCGGCTCCTCGACGCGGCGGGGCAGGGGCGCGTGCTGTCGATCGCCAGCGTCGTCTTCGGGTTGGCGATGTCGGTGCTGGTCTGGTCGATCCAGGCCGAGCAGCCCCTAGCGCTGACCTATGTCGCGGCCGCCGTCGCCGGCGGCTCGTTGCCGCAGATCGGCTCGTGCGTCCGCGCCCGCTGGGCCTGGGTGCTGCGCGAGCCCGCCGACAAGCACACGGCGTACGCGCTCGAGGCGGTGGCGGACGAGGCGGTCTTCATCGCCGGACCGATCCTGGTCACCCTGCTCGCCACGACGGTGCACCCGGTGGCCGGCCTGGCCACCGCGGTCGTCGCCGGGGTCGGTGGCAGCCTGCTCTTCGCCGCCCAGCGCCGCACCGCACCGCCGCCCCACCGGCACGACCGGGCGACCGGCGCCCGGCCCCCGCTCCCCTGGCGCACGCTCGTGCCGCTCGCCGTGGTCAGCGCCGCCCTCGGCGTGCTCTTCGGCGCCGCCGAGGTGACCACGGTCGCGTTCGCCGACGAGCAGGGCAACGAGGCGTACGCCGGTGGGCTGCTCGCGCTGTGGGCGCTCGGCAGCCTGACCGCCGGCGTCGTCACCGGCGCGGTCACCTGGCGCCGAGGACCCGCGGCCCGCGTCCGCTGGGGCGCGGCCGCGATGGCCTGCGCGATGGCCCCGCTCTACCTTGCCGACTCGGTCGCGGTCATGGCCGTCCTGCTGCTGGCGGGGGGCGTCACCATCGCCCCGACGCTGGTCGCCACCATGTCGCTGACCGAGCAGACCATGCCGCCCGGCCGGCTCACCGAGGGCATGGCGATCATGCAGACCGGCCTGGTGGCGGGCGTCGCCCCCGGCGCGGCCGCGAGCGGGTACGTCGTCGACCACCACGGCGCCTCCGCGGCGTACCTCGTGAGCCTGGCCGCCGGGCTGCTGGCGGCCCTGGCGGCGCAGGCGATCCCCCGGCGGGAGTGACCCCCGCGCGGTACGTTGCGCCGGTGGAGTGGAGGAACTGGTCGCACCTCGAGACCGCCCGGCCCAGCCGCGTCGTACGGGTCCCCGACGCCGACGCGGTCGCGGCGGAGGTCCGGCGGGCGCGGGAGCGGCGCAGCACGGTGAAGATGGCGGGCAGCAGCCACTCCTTCACCGGCATCGCCGTGCCCGGCGAGACCATGCTCGTGCCCGACGCCCTGTCCGGCATCGTCGCCGTCGACCGGGACGCGATGACGGTGACCGCGCTGGCCGGGACCCGGCTGGCGGACCTCAACGCCGGCCTCGAGCGCCTGGGGCTGAGCCTGCACAACATGGGCGACATCGCCGAGCAGACGCTGGCCGGCGCGGTGTCGACCGGCACCCACGGCACCGGTGGGCTCGTCGGCGGGCTGGCCGGCCAGCTGGCGGGCCTGGAGCTGGTCACGGGCACCGGCGAGCTGGTCCGGGCGACCCCGGAGGAGAACCCCGAGGTGCTCGACCTCGCCCGGGTGGGCCTGGGCGCCCTCGGCGTGCTGACGACGGTGACGTTCCGCGTCGAGCCGCTGTTCCTGCTGGAGGCGGACGAGCGGCCGATGGCGTGGGACGAGGCCCTCGCGACGTACGACGAGATGGCGGCGAGCAGCCACCACCTCGACCTGTACTGGTTCCCGCACACCCACCGCACGCTGGTCAAGCGCAACGACCGGCTCGCCGACCCGCTGGCGCAGGCACGACCGCTGCCCCGGTGGCGTGCCTGGCTGGACGACGACCTGCTGGCCAACACCGTCTTCGGCGCGGTCACCGCTGCCGCGAACCGCGTCCCGGCCGCGATCCCGCGGGTGAACCAGGTGGCTGCTCGTGCCCTGGGTCCGCGGACCTACAGCGACGTCGCCCACCGCGTGTTCACCACGCCCCGGCGGGTGGTCTTCCGCGAGATGGAGTACGCCGTGCCGCGCGAGGTGGGCCTGGAGGTGCTCCGCGAGTGCCGACGCGTCATCGACGCCTCCGACGTGACGGTCAGCTTCCCGGTGGAGGTCCGCAGCACCCCTGCCGACGACGTGCCGCTGTCCACCAGCTCCGGCCGCGACTCGCTGTACCTCGCCTTCCACACCCACCGCGACGCCGACCACCGGCGCTACTTCGCGCTCGTCGAGCCGGTGCTGCGCGCCGCCGGGGGCCGGCCGCACTGGGGCAAGCTGCACTCCTGCACCGCGGCCGACCTCGCCCCGCTCTACCCGCGGTTCCCCGACTTCCTCGCCCTGCGCGACCGGCTCGACCCCGACCGGGTCTTCGCCAACGACTACCTGCGCACGGTGCTCGGCGACTGACCCCCTGCCGGCGCGGCCTCAGGTCTTCCGGTTGTACATCCGCAGGGCGACCGGGGCGAAGAGCGCCGTGATCGCCGCGGACAGCACCAGCACGACGAGGATGTCGCCGCCGTCCGGCGAGCCGTTCATCAGTCCGCGAGCCGCCTCGACCAGCAAGGTCACGGGGTTGACCTCGACGAAGGCCTGCAACCAGCCCGGCATCGTCTCGGGCGGGGCGAAGACGGAGCTGACGAAGGTCAGCGGGAAGAGCACCATCATCGAGGTGCCCATGACGGCGTTCGGGGTGCGGACCTTCAGGCCCACGATGAGCCACAGCCAGCTCAGCGAGAAGCAGAAGACGAGCAGCAGCACGACGGCCGCGAGGACCCCCGGCAGGCCGCCGGGCGCGCGGTAGCCGATCAGCAGACCGACCACGAGCACCATGGCCGAGGCGAGCGCGTAGCGCAGGGTGTCGCCCAGGAGCGCGCCGACCAGCAGGGCCGGCCGCCACACCGGCAGCGAGCGGAACCGGTCGAAGACGCCCTTCTCGATGTCGGTGTTGATGGTCAAGGCGGTGTACATCGTGATGAAGACGACCGTCTGGGTGAGGATGCCCGGCAGGGCGTACTGGAGGTACTCCCCGGGCGAGCCGGCGACCGCCCCGCCGAAGACGTAGGTGAACATCAGCGTGAACATGATCGGGAACATGGTCACGTCGAACAGCTGCTCGGGGACGTGCTTGATCTTGAGCAGCGCCCGCCAGCCGTAGGTGAGCGACGCGCTCACCGGGCCGGCGTGCCCAGGGCGCTCGGCGCTGCCGAGGGCTGCGACGACGGAGGCGTCCAGCGACGGCTCGGTCGTGGGGGTGGTCGTGCCGGCGCTCATGCGGGCACCTCCTCCTGGTCGGGTCGGTCGTCGGACGGCGAGGGTGCTCGGTCCTCGGCTGGTCGGCCGGTGAGGGCCAGGAAGACCTCGTCGAGGCTGGGCTGGCCCAGCGAGTACTCCGTGATCCGCAGCCCGCGCTCGCCCGCCTGCTGCAGGGCGCCGGCGACCCGCGTCGGGTCGGCGACGCGGAGCGAGAGCGAGGCCGGGTCGGAGTCGAGCACCGGCTCGGCCCCGAGGTACTGCCCCAGCAGCGCGCCGAGCGGCGCCCGGTCGGCCGGGTCGGCGACCCGGACCCGCACCGCTCCCGACCCGACCGACGCCTTCAGCTGGCCGCTCGTGCCCTCCGCGATCACCCGGCCGTGGTCGATGACGGCGATCCGGTCGGCCAGCTGGTCGGCCTCCTCGAGGTACTGCGTGGTGAGAAGGATGGTCGTGCCGGCGTCGACGAGCGCACGGACGATGCCCCACACCTGGTTGCGGCTGCGCGGGTCGAGCCCGGTGGTGGGCTCGTCGAGGAACATCAGGTCCGGGCGGACCACGATCGAGCCGGCGATGTCGAGACGCCGGCGCATCCCGCCGGAGTAGGCCTTGACCTGCTTGCGGGCCGCGGCCGAGAGGTCGAAGGCCTCCAGCAGCTCGAGGGCACGCCGCTTCGCCGAGGCCCGGTCGTGGCCGTGCAGCCGGGCGAGGAGCGTGAGGTTCTCCAGGCCGGTGAGGTCCTCGTCGAGGGACGCGAACTGGCCGGTGAGGGCGACCCGGGCGCGGACGGCCGCGGGCTCGCGCACGACGTCGTGGCCGAGCACCCGCGCGGTGCCGCCGTCGGGCACCACGAGCGTGGCCAGCATGCGGATGGTCGTGGTCTTACCGGCGCCGTTGGGCCCGAGCACGGCGAAGACCCCGCCGGTGGCGATCGACAGGTCGACGCCGTCGACGGCCCGGGTGTCGCCGTAGGTCTTGACCAGGCCGTGGGTCTCGACGGCGAGGTCGGTGCTTGCCGCGGTGTCGGGGTGCGAGGTCATGGTCGTCACCGTGCCACCACCCACCGACAGCGTGCACGCGCTTTCTGGGGACGTCGTCTGCTCATGGACCCTCAGACCGACGCCGGCCCGGGAACTCATCGGTCCCGGGCCGACTCTCACACGCTCGCCGACGTGGCCGGGGTGGGCGCCTGCCAGCCGCGCCACATCGCCAGCAGCCGCCACACCAGGCAGGTCGCCGCGCCGACCAGCGCCACACCCACCCGCGGCAGGTCCAGCTCGAGGCCCACGACCACCGCGGTCGCACCCGCGAGTGCCGGGATGGCGTAGAGCTCGCCGCGGAACACGACGGGGACCCGGCCGGCGAGCAGGTCGCGGACCATGCCGCCACCGATGGCGGTCACCATCCCCAGCAGCGCGGCCGGGATCGGCCCCAGCCCGACGTCGTACGCCTTGAGCGCCCCGGCCACGCAGAAGACCGCGAGCCCGCAGGCGTCGAAGACGTTGACCGTGCGCTCCATCCGGCCCAGCGTGGGGTGGTAGCCGAAGGTCAGCAGCCCGGCGCCGACCGGCACGAGCAGGTAGCGCCAGTCCGCCAGCGCGGCGGGCGGGGTCGCGCCGATCAGCACGTCGCGGAGGAAGCCGCCGCCCAGCCCGGTCGTCCCGGCCAGCACCAGGACGCCGAAGAGGTCGAGGTCCTTGCGGACCGCCACCAGCCCACCGGAGACCGCGAAGACGAAGATCCCGACCAGGTCGAGCACGACGAGGGTCGGCACGCTCGGAGGTTACCCGCCGGTGACGGCACGCTGGCGTAGGCTCGTCCGCACCTCGGCTGCACGCGGGGAGACCCATCCACGACCAGCAGGAACAGGCAAGGACCACGCCATGGCGCACCTCGAGCTCACCGGTGTGAGCGAGGACGGGAAGCGCCTGCTCCTGACCGACGAGACCGGCACCGAGCACGACGTCGTGATCGACCAGCGGCTGCGCGATGCGCTGCGGGAGAAGTCCGCCAGCGGCACGTCCCCGCGCGACCAGCCGTCGCGCCGAATGGAGAAGCAGATGGAGAGCACCCTCCGACCCCGCGACATCCAGGCACGGGTCCGTGCCGGCGAGAGCGCCGAGCGGCTCGCGGAGATCGCGGGGACGTCGGTCGAGCGGATCATGGCCTTCGCCGGACCCGTGCTGGCCGAGCGCCAGCACGTGGCCCAGCGCGCGCAGCGGTCCTCGGTACGCCGCCGCGCCGGCGAGTCGGCCGGCTCGGCGCGGACGTTGGGCGAGGCGGTCGAGGGCCGCCTGCGCGCGCTCAACGTCGTCCCCGACGTCGTCGAGTGGGACTCCTGGCGGCGCGAGGACGGCCGGTGGACGCTCGTCGCCGACTACGAGACCCGTGAGCGGCAGGGCCGGGCGGAGCTGGCCTTCGACGTGCCCGGCAACTTCGTGGTGCCCGAGAACGACGACGCCCGGTGGCTGGTCGGCGAGCCGCTCGCCGAGGCGGTCGACATCGCGCCGACGTCCGAGCCCGCTGCCCAGGCCCGTGACGACCTGCGCCAGGCGCGCGAGCGCCGGAGGACGACGGTCGACCCCGTCGACCAGGAGCTGCCGTACGACCAGCCCGCGGACGAGCTCGGCGTCGATGCCATCCAACTGGTGCGCGACCGCTCGGCCGAGCCCGAGCCCGGGCCCCACCACGAGGTCGAGGTCGAGGTCGACCCGGAGGCACCGACGGCCGAGCAGCCCGCCGTGCCGGCGGGAGACGAGCCCGCGCCCGACGACGCGGTCCAGCCGCAGCCGGCCGCCGAGGAGCCGCCGGCCCGCCGGCCGGTGCGCAAGAGCCGGGGCCGCGCCTCGGTGCCGAGCTGGGACGAGATCATGTTCGGCGGCGGCAAGCCGGACTGAGGGCGCAGTAGCCTCCGGTCATGTACTTCGTGACCGGGGCCACAGGCTTCATCGGACGGCGACTCGTCGAGGAGCTGCTGGACCACCGCGAGGACGAGGTGCACGTCCTCTGCCGGGCCGGGTCGCTGCCCCGGCTCGAGGTGCTCCAGCGCCGGTGGGGCTCGGACCGCGTGGTCCCCGTCGTGGGCGACCTGACCGAGCCCGGGCTCGGTGTCGACGCCGCGTGGGTCGAGGAGCACGCCGGCGACGTCGAGCACTTCTTCCACCTCGCCGCGGTCTACGACATGACCGCCGACGACGCCGCGAACCAGGCGATGAACGTCGACGGCACCCGCCACGCGCTGGAGCTCGCCTCGGCCGTCGGCGCCGGCTGCTTCCACCACGTCTCCTCGGTGGCGGTCGCCGGCGACTTCCGGGGCCGCTTCGACGAGACGATGTTCGCCGAGGGCCAGGGGCTCCCCTCGCCGTACCACCGGACGAAGTTCGAGTCCGAGCGGATCGTGCGCACCGAGGCCGCCGTCCCCTGGCGGGTCTACCGGCCCGCCATCGTCGTCGGCGACTCCGCGACCGGGGAGATGGACAAGGTCGACGGGCCGTACTACTTCTTCCCGCTCCTCAAGGCGCTGCGGGACCGCCTGCCCGCGTGGCTGCCGATGGTCGGCGTCGACCTCGGCGCCACGAACCTGGTGCCGGTCGACTACGTCGCCTCGGCGATGGACCACCTGGCCCACCTGCCCGGTCACGACGGCGAGACGTTCCACCTGGTCGACCCGGACCCGCAGCCGGTGGTCGAGGCGGTCAACGTGCTCTGCACCGCTGCCGGGGCGCCGCGCTTCACCACCGCCCTCGACGGCGCCGGCCTGCTGCCGCGGATGCTCAGGCCGGCGTCCCTGCTCTCGGGGATCGTCGGCAACGCCGGCGTGCAGCGGGTGATCGACCCGGTCACGAGCAGGCTCGGCATCCCGGCCGAGGTGCTGGCCCACACGTCGTTCCCCGCCGTCTTCGACTCCCGCCGGACCGAGGGGGCCCTCGCCGGCTCCGGCATCGGTGTGCCGGACCTCGAGGGGTACGCCGAGCGGCTGTGGACCTACTGGGAGGAGCACCTCGACACCTCCACCGGAGCGGACACCCGCACCCGCGCCGCCCTCGAGGGCAGGCACGTCGTGATCACCGGCGCCTCCTCGGGCATCGGGCGGGTGACCGCCCTCAAGGTCGCCCAGGCCGGTGGCGTGCCTGTCCTCGTCGCGCGCGGCAGGGAGAAGCTCGAGGAGACCAGGGACCTCATCGAGCTGCACGGCGGGACCGCCCACGTCCGGCCGTGCGACCTGTCGGACCTCGAGGCGATCGACGCCCTCTGCGCCGACCTCGTCGCGACGCTGCCGTCGGTCGACCACGTCGTCAACAACGCGGGGAGGTCGATCCGGCGCTCGCTGAAGCTCTCCCACGACCGCTTCCACGACTTCGAGCGCACGATGCAGCTCAACTACTTCGGAGCCGTCCGCCTGGTCATGGGCCTGGTCCCCGCCATGCGCGAGCAGCGCCGCGGCCACGTGGTCAACGTCAGCTCCATCGGCGTGCAGACCAACCCGCCGCGGTTCTCCGCCTACGTCGCCTCGAAGTCGGCGCTCGACTCGTGGAGCAACGTGGTCTCCAGCGAGCTGGTGGGCGACGGCGTCACCTTCACCAACATCCACATGCCGCTCGTGCGGACGCCGATGATCGCCCCGACCAAGCTCTACGACAAGTTTCCCACCATCTCACCGGCCCAGGCCGCGGACCTCGTCGTCCGGGCGATGGTCGAGAAGCCCCACGAGATCAACACCCTGCTCGGCAACGCCGGCGCGGTCGCGCACACCCTGGCACCGCGGCTCTCGTTCCGCGTCCTGAACCTGGCCTACCAGGTGTTCCCGGACTCCGCGGCCGCCCAGGGCGACGCCGCGGCCGGTGCCGCGCGGCGGGAGTCCGAGCAGCTGCTGCTGGCCCGCGTGCTCAAGGGCGTGCACTGGTAGGGCCGATCTCCACCGGCCGGGACCGGTCCGCCACCCACTCGCTCCAGCTCCCCGGCCACAGGGCCGCCGACACCCCGGCGACCTCGAGGGCGAGCACGTCGTGCGCGGCGGTCACCCCCGACCCGCAGTACGCCGCGACCTCGACGTCCTCGCGCACCCCGGCGGCCGCGTAGAGCGCCCGCAGCGTCGCCGCGTCCCGGAACCGGCCGTCGGCACCCAGGTTCGTGCTGGTCGGCACGTTGACCGCGCCGGGCACGTGGCCGGCCACCGGGTCGATCGGCTCGACCTCGCCCCGGAACCGCTCGGGAGCACGGGCGTCGACGAGCACCCCGCGGCCCGCGACCGCAGCCACCTCGTCCACCTCCACGACCGGCATGGCGCCGGGCGTCGCGGTGAAGTCGCCGGGCGCCGGCTGCTCCTCCCCCGTCGCCACCGCACCGCCGGCGGCGAGCCAGGCCGGCCAGGCCCCGTCGAGCACCCGCACGTCCCGGTGGCCGTGGTGGCGCAGCAGCCACCACGCCCGCGCCGCGGCGTGGCCGGCCCAGTCGTCGTACACGACCACCGGCCGCCCGGCGGAGACGCCGACGGCGCGCATGGCGTCCTGGAACGCCTCGGGAGCCGGCAGCGGGTGGCGGCCCCGCTCGCCGGGCGGCCCGGCCAGGGCGGAGTCCAGGTCGACGTACGCCGCGCCTGGCACGTGGCCGCGCCGGTGCTCCTCCCGGCCCGGCGGCCCGCCCGTGCGGTAGCGGACGTCGAGCACGGTCACCTCGCCGGGCCGCCCGTCCAGCAGGCGGCGCAGCTCCTCGGCGCTGATCAGCGGTCCGGTCATGGCTCCGGTCATGGGCACCATCCTGCCGCGCGCGCACGACCGGCGCATGGGAGGATCCGCCGGTGGCGGAACTGCACTTCTTCACCGGGACGATGGACTCCGGCAAGTCGACCCTCGCGCTCCAGACCAACCACAACCACGCCGCCCGGGGCCGCGCCGGCCGGATCTTCACCGCGCACGACCGGGCGGGCCAGGCGCTGATCTCCAGCCGTCTCGGCCTCACCCACGAGGCGATCGAGGTCGGCGCGGACTTCGACTTCTGGCGCTACGTCGTGGACTCGCTGACCCACGGCGGCCGGATCGACTACCTGGTCTGCGACGAGGCGCAGTTCTACACCCGGGAGCAGGTCGACCAGCTCGCCAAGGTCGTCGACGAGCTCCAGGTCGACGTCTTCGCGTTCGGCATCCTCACCGACTTCCGCACCGCCCTGTTCCCCGGCTCCCAACGGCTCGTCGAGCTGGCCGACCGGATGAACGTCCTGCAGGTCGAGGCCCTGTGCTGGTGCGGCAAGCGCGCCACCCACAACGCGCGCACCGAGAACGGCGCCATGGTGGTCGAGGGCGACGTGATCGTGGTCGGGGACGTCGACGACGCCGGTGCGGCGCCGACCGACGTGGCCTACGAGGTGCTGTGCCGCCAGCACCACCGGCGCCGGCTCACCGCCGCCCGGGCCAAGGCGGTCTCGCTCGCCCCGGAGCCGCTGCCGTTCGGCTGAGCCTCCGGACGGCTCAGTCGACGAGGACGGGGATGAGCATCTCGTCGGCGGTCAGCGACCCGTGCAGCCCCACGAGGGTCTTCTCGTAGGGGAAGTCGGTGGTGGAGAAGACGGCGTGGTCGCCCGTCGAGGCGACGAGCACGTCGCCGAGCCGGGGCAGCACCGCCGCGTCGACCGGGCCGAACCAGCCCCGCCGCACGGCCTGCTCGCGGGTCAGCACCTCGGCCCGGTCGCCCAGCACCGCCGACCAGGCGGCCGCGACGTCCTCGACAGCCCCGGCGTGGCAGTACAGGTGGCGGAAGCGGGCCTCGCCACCGAGCAGGACGACCCCGTCGCGCAGCTCGGCGTGGTCGTCGACGTCGAGCCGGTGCTCGGGCGGGCAGTCGACCATGCCGTGGTCGGCGACCACGACCAGCCGTACGTCGCCGGGTAGCGCCTCGCGCAGCTGCTCGGCCTCGGAGTCGATGCTGGAGAGCTGCTGCAGCCACTGGCTGGACGCGACGCCGTACCGGTGGCCGGTCCAGTCGAGGTCACCGTCGTAGAGGTAGGTCAGCGAGGGCCGCTCCACCGACGCGGCGACGGCCGCGGCGATCCGCTCGCCGACCTTGTCGGCCGCGACGTAGTCGGCGCCGCGCGAGCCGGCCAGCGTCAGACCGCTCGACGCGAACTCCCGCTTGTTGACCACCGTGACGGTCACGCCCGACCCGCGGAGCCGGGCGAAGGCGGTCGGGTGCGGCTGCCACTCGACCGGGTCGACGTCCTTGGGCCAGAGCAGGGCGTTGAGCAACCGGTCGGTCCCCGGCATCCGCGAGGTGAAGCCGACCAGGCCGTGCACGCCCGGCGCGAGGCCGGTGCCGAGGGAGGTCAGGCTGGTGGCGGTCGTCGACGGGACGCCGGCCGTCAGCGGTGCCCGACCCAGCAGCGAGGAGAGGTACGGCGCGGCGTGCGCGTGGCGCTCCAGCACCCGCAGGCCGAGGCCGTCGACCAGGAACACGACGTACGACGACGCCGGGGGCAGCTCCAGCCCGGTCGGCGCCGGGCCCAGCCCCACGCCGAGCGCCTGCGCGACCGCGGGCACGACGTCGGAGAGCGCCCGCTCGCCGTACGCCGGCTCGAGGAAGCCGCTCGCCGGCTCGCCGCCCACGCCGGTCAGCCTCCGTGGGTCGCGGCGGAGAGGGACTCCGCGAAGGAGAGCAGCCCGGCGACCGCATCGGCGCCGTCGGCGGCCGCCGAGACCCTCAGCGAGAAGTCGTCGGAGGAGAGCACGCCGGTGTAGCCGTGGTCGGCCTCGCAGCTGGCGTCGGAGCAGCCCGCCGGCTCCAGGTCGATCCGCGCGACGCCGCCCCACCCGATCGTCATCACGACCTCCGCCGGCCGCGAGGGGCCCGAGGTCGGGTTGGCGATGTTGCGGGTGACGACCACCGACTTCACCGCCGAGAGGCTCACCGCCTCGGTCGAGGTCGAGGTGTAGGGCTCGGGGAGCAGGTCGTCGCCCGGGTGCTCGTCGGTGTGGGCGAGCACCAGCCGGGACGGGGTGAGCACCACGACGCTCAGGTGCCGCCGGACCTCGTCGCGCTCGAAGGTGGGCTCGTGGTGGACGAAGAAGGAGACGACCTCCTCGCCCGCGACCGCGGACGCCACCCCGTCGGCCACGACCTCGGGGTAGTAGCCCGTGCGGTCGATGGCCCGGCGGAGCTCGGTGGCCCGGTCACGGTCGTCGGTCGTGCGGCTGCGCATGGGCCGAAGTGTGTCACGGGCGACGCCCCGGCCCGCGCGCCGGGAGAGCCGGCGGCGCACTCAGCTCGGCAGGGTGTCGCCCGGCAGGGACGGCAGCCGCCGCACGAACCAGTCCGAGCGGGGGTCGGTGACCGGCTCCACCCGCGCGGACGCGGTCAGCACCGTCGCGCCGTGCGCTCCCGCGAGCACGAGGGAGAGCTCCAGCGAGCGCACCTGCGGCAGGTCGTTCTGCAGCCGCGAGACCCGCAGGATCAGGCGTTCCACCTCCGCGACGTCGACCACCTCGCTGCCGCGGTAGCCGAAGAGCATCGGCGCGGCCTTGATCTCGCGGACCATCGCCGCGGCGTCGCGCTCGTTGAGCGGCGGGATCCGGAACGAGCGGTCGGCGAGGAGCTCGTTGATCGGCCCCGAGATGCCGAAGGAGACCACCGGCCCGAACAGCGGGTCCTCGATCGAGCGGATGGTGATCGGGACGCCGGGCTGGGCGACCTTCTGGACGACGAACCCAGCGTTGGCCGGGTCGGTGACGATGGCGCTCAGCGTCTCCCACGCGTCGGCCATCTCGGCCTCGTCGTCGATGTTGCGCCAGACGTGGGCCAGGTCCGGGCGCTCCCGGAGGTGGTCGGCGGTGGCCTTGAGGACCACGTTCCAGCCGAGCTCGGCGCCGACGCGCTGGGCGCTGGCCAGGTCCGCGACCGGCCGGGAGCTCCACAGCTCGATCCCGTAGCAGGCGAGCAGCTCGCGCAGCGTGTCCTGGCTGAGGTCGACGCCCCCGGGGTGGTCGATGAGCGCCCGGTTGACCACCGCCCGGGCGGTGCCGGGGTCGAGCTCGTCGCCGACCCGCGGCGGGGAGTCGGGAGTGCGCAGCCACACGGCGTACTCCACGACGCGGGCGAGCGCGCGGACGGCGTACTCCACGGCGGGGTACGACGGCACCGAGCCGCGGCCGGCGGTGGAGCCGGCGACGTCGGGCACCCGCAGCAGCTCCGGGACGCCCTCGGCGCCGAGGAACGACGACACCAGCGGCTTGTCGGACTGCTCCCCCACCGCGGCGAGCACGTTGGCGACGTCCTCCCCGGAGACGTTGAGGGGCGGGATGTAGACGGCGACGACCGAGTCGACGTCCGGGTCGTCGATCGCGGCGTCGAGGGCGTCCTCGAAGTCCTCCGCGGTCGCGTCCGCGCCGAGCGCGACGGACTTGTTGACCACCAGGCCGACCTCGGCGGCGGCGTCGGCCGCGAGCAGCCCGAGGGCGTCGGAGTTGCCGACGATGGCCACCCGGCGCCCCCGCGGCAGCGGCTGGTGCGCGAGCAGCTGGGCGACGTCGAACATCTCCTCCAGGGTGTTCACCTGGATCACCCCCGCCTGGCGGAACATCGCGTCGACGGCCTGCGGCGGCGCGGCGATGCGGCGCACGGTGTGGCCCATCGGCACGCCCTGGGTCGTCCGGCCCGAGCGGACCGCGATGATCGGCTTGCGCAGCGAGACCCGGCGCGCGATGCGGGAGAACTTGCGCGGGTTGCCGATGCTCTCGAGGTAGAGCAGGACCACCTCGGTCGAGTCGTCCTCCTCCCAGTACTGCAGGAGGTCGTTGCCAGAGACGTCGGCGCGGTTGCCCGCGCTCACGAACGTCGACAGGCCCAGGCCGCGGTTCTGCACCTTCTCCAGGATCGCGGAGCCGAGCGCGCCGGACTGGCAGAAGAAGCCGGCCCGGCCGCGGGGCGGCATCACCGACGACAGCGAGGCGTTGATCGAGACCGACGGGTCGGTGTTGATGATGCCCAGGCAGTTGGGTCCGATCAGGCGCAGGCCGTAGGAGCGGGAGAGCCCGACCAGCCGGCGCTGGCGCTGGCGGCCCTCCTCACCGGTCTCGGCGAAGCCCGAGGAGATCACCACCAGGCCGTGCACGCCCTTGGCTGCGCAGTCGAGGACCACGTCCTGCACCGCGTCGGCCGGCACCGCCACGATCGCCACGTCGACGTCGTCGGGGATGTCCTGCACGGTCTTGTACGCCGGCATGCCGGACACCGCGGCGGCGGTCGGGTTCACGACGTAGACCCGGCCGGTGAAGTCGCCGGTCACGAGGTGGCGCACGAGTGCCTGGCCGATGGTGTCCTGCCGGCGCGAGGCGCCGATGACGGCGACCGAGCGCGGGTTGAAGAACTTCTCGATCGACGCGGCCTCGGCCTTGTGCTCGCGGCCCTGCATCAGCCCGATCGCGGTGTCGGTGGGCGTGATCGGGAACTCGAGCATGAGGACGCCGTCCTCGTACTCGCTCGCCACGTGGTAGCCGGCGTCTCGGAAGGTCTGGATCATCCGGGTGTTGTCCGGCAGCACCTCGGCGACGAACCGGTCGACCCCCCGCTCGCGGCCCGCCTGGGCGAGGTGCTCCAGCAGCACCTGGGCGATGCCCCGGCCCTGGTGCTGGTCCTCGACGAGGAACGCGACCTCCGCCTCCCCCGGCCGCACCACGTCGTAGCGGCCCACCGCGATCATCAGCCCGCTGAGGGTGAGGACGAACGCCACCCGGTTGACGTGGTCCACCTCGGTGAACCGCTTGACGTCCCGCTCGGAGAGCCGTGGCATCGGCGAGAAGAACCGGTAGTACTTCGACTGGTCGGAGACCCGGGCGTAGAACTCGACCAGGAGCGCCGCGTCGGCCGGCCCGATCGGGCGGATGTGGGCGGTCCGGCCGTCCTTCAGGAGGACGTCGGCCTCCCAGTGCCGGGGGGCGGTCGGGGCGTCCTGCGCGGTCACGGCTCCACGCTACCGGCCGGGCCGTCGGCGTGCCCCCGGTGGATCGGGTCGGTCCGCCGGGGAGAATGGCCCCATGGCACGCCGTACTCCCGCTCCGCCCCCCGAGGACTTCGAGGAGCACATCCTCGACACCGACATCAAGCAGGAGATGGAGTCGTCGTTCCTGGAGTACGCCTACTCGGTCATCTACTCCCGGGCCCTGCCGGACGCCCGTGACGGGTTGAAGCCGGTGCAGCGCCGGATCCTCTACACGATGGACGAGATGGGGCTGCGCCCCGACCGCGGCCACGTCAAGAGCGCGCGCGTCGTGGGTGACGTGATGGGCAAGCTCCACCCGCACGGCGACGGAGCGATCTACGACGCCATGGTGCGGATGGCCCAGCCCTGGTCGATGCGGCTGCCGTTCATCGACGGGCACGGCAACTTCGGCTCGCCCGACGACTCGCCCGCGGCCATGCGGTACACCGAGGCGCGGATGGCGCCCGCCGCGGTGGCGATGACGGCCTCGATCGACGAGGACACCGTCGACTTCCGGCCCAACTACGACAGCCGGGAGATGGAGCCGTCGGTGCTTCCCGCCGCGATCCCCAACCTGGTGGTCAACGGCACCACCGGCATCGCGGTCGGCATGGCCACCAACTGCGCGCCCCACAACCTGGTCGAGGTGGTCCAGGCCCTGCGGCACCTCATCAAGCACCCGTCGGCCGGGGTCGACGACCTGATGCGCTTCATCCCGGGGCCGGACCTGCCCACCGGCGGCAAGATCGTCGGCCTCGACGGCATCCGCGACGCCTACGAGACCGGTCGCGGCACCTTCCGGATGCGCGCGAGCGCCCGCGTGGAGAGCGTGACCGCCCGCCGCAAGGGCATCGTCGTGACCGAGCTGCCCTACGGCGTCGGGACGGAGAAGGTCGTCGAGCGGATCAAGACCCTGGTGCAGGCCAAGAAGCTGCAGGGCATCTCCGACATCAAGGACCTCACCGACCGCGAGCACGGCCTGCGGCTGGTCATCGAGGTCAAGAACGGCTTCGTCCCGGAGGCCCTGCTCGAGCAGCTCTACCGCCTCACGCCGATGGAGGACACCTTCGGCATCAACAACGTCGCTCTCGTGGAGGGCCAGCCCCGGACCCTGGGGCTCAAGGAGATGCTCGAGGTCTTCCTGGCGCACCGGTACGACGTGGTCCGCCGCCGCACGACGTTCCGCCGGGGCAAGGCCGCCGACCGACTGCACCTCGTGGAGGGCCTGCTGATCGCGATCCTCGACATCGACGAGGTCATCCAGCTGATCCGCTCCAGCGACAACGCCGAGCAGGCACGGACCCGGCTGATCGACGTCTTCGAGCTGAGCGAGGCCCAGGCCAGCTACATCCTGGAGATGCAGCTGCGCCGGCTGACCCGGTTCTCGAAGATCGAGCTGGAGAAGGAGGCCGACGAGCTGCGCCGGACGATCGAGGAGCTCGACGCGATCCTCGCCGACGAGTCGCTGCTGCGCACCGTGGTCTCCGACGAGCTCGCCGAGGTGGCCAAGACCTACGGCACCCCACGCCGCACCGTGCTGCTGGAGTCTGCCGGCGCGCCGGTGGCCACGACCGTGTCGCTCGAGGTCGCCGACGACCCGTGCCTGGTCTACCTGTCCTCCAGCGGGCTGCTCGCCCGCACCGCCACCGCCGAGGCGCCGGGCCGGGGCGGCGACCGGACCAACCACGACGTGGTCGTCTCGGCGGTCCCGGCCACCGCGCGCGGCGAGGTGGGCGGCCTGACGAGCACCGGCCGGCTGGTCCGGATCGGCGTCCTCGAGCTCCCGCAGCTGCCCGGCACCGCCAACGACCCGCACCTCGCCGGCGGCCTGCCGGTCAGCGAGATCCTCGCGCTCGAGGCCGGGGAGCGCCTGCTGGGCCTGTGCACGCTGGCGACCGACGGCCCCGGCCTCGCGCTCGGCACCCGGCTCGGCGTGGTCAAGCGGGTCAACCCCGAGGTGCTCGGCCGCGACGACTGGGAGGTCATCCGGCTCGCCGAGGGCGACGAGGTCGTCGGGGCGGTCGAGCTGGCCACGGGTGACGAGGAGCTGTGCTTCATCACCACCGACGCCCAGCTGCTGCACTTCGGCGCCGACGGCGTCCGGCCCCAGGGCCGCTCGGGCGGCGGCATCGCGGGCGTCCGGCTCGCGGCCGGCGCCACGGTGCTGTGGTTCGGCGCCGTCGACGCCGACGCCGCGGACGGCTCGGTGGTGGTGACGTCGTCCGGCTCCTCCACCGCCCTGCCGGGCACCGAGCCCGGCGCGGTGAAGGTCACGCCCTTCAGCGAGTACCCGCCCAAGGGGCGCGCGACCGGCGGCGTGCGCTGCCACCGCTTCCTCAAGGGCGAGGACGCGCTGGTCTTCGCCTGGGCGGGCACGGCGCCCGCCCGTGCCGCCGCCGACAGCGGCGCACCCGTCGAGCTCCCACCCGCCACCGGACGCCGCGACGGGTCCGGCCTGCCCGGCACCCAGCCCATCGCCGCCTGTGCCGGGCCGGTCGCCGCCCGCGTCGGACTCACCGACCCCACGACCGGCGCCGCGAGCGACACGGCGAGCGACACGGCAACCGGACCTGTGGAAGGCTGACGACATGCTGCGCCGCGCCCTCGCACCGCTCCTCCTCCCGCTGCTCCTGGTCGCCGGCTGCTCCGGCGACGACGCCGATCCGGGAGCAGAGGACCGGAGCCCCGAGGAGCTCCTCACGGAGGCGGCGACGACGCTCGACGAGACGAGCGGGGTCTTCATCTCCCTCGCGACCGACGACCTCCCCGACGGGGTCACCGGCATCGTCGACGCCGCCGGCGTCGCGACCCGGGCCCCGGCGTTCGAGGGGTCGATCACGGTGAACCTCCTCGGCCAGCAGGTCGAGGTCCCGGTCGTCGCGGTGGACGACACGGTCTACGCCCAGGTGCCGCTCACGCCCGGGTGGCAGGAGATCGAGCCTGGCGAGTACGGCGCACCGGACCCCGCCGACCTGGTGGACCCGGAGACCGGCTTCTCCTCGCTCCTCGGCGCGACGACCGACGTCGAGGAGGGCGAGACCGTGCGCGGCGGGGAGAACAACGAGGAGGTCCTCACCGAGGTCACCGGGACGGTCCCCGACACCGCCGTCAAGAACGTCATCCCGAGCGCCTCGGGCGACTTCGACGCGACCTACACGGTCACCTCCGACGGCGAGCTGCGCTCGGCGGAGCTCACCGGCACCTTCTACGCCGACTCGCCGTCGATGACCTACACCATCGACTTCGACCAGTACGGCACCGAGCAGGAGATCACCGCGCCGTGACCCGCGCCCTGAGCCGCCCGTGACCCGCTCGCCGCGCCTGCTCCTGGCGCTGGCGTCGGTCGCGGTGGCCTTCGCGGCCGCCGACACCTACGTCGTCGTGCTGGCGCTGCCGGACATGATGGCCGGCGCCGGCATCTCGGTCGAGCAGCTCCAACGCGCGGCCCCGATCATCTCGGGGTTCCTCCTGGGCTACGTCGCGATGCTGCCGCTCATCGGCCGGATCGCCGACCTGCGCGGCCGCACCCCGGTGCTCGTCGCCGCGCTGGTCGTCTTCGCCCTCGGCTCGCTCATCACCGCCGCGGCGTACGACCTGCCGAGCATGGTGACCGGCCGCTTCCTGCAGGGCGTCGGCGGCGGCGGCCTGGTGCCCGCGACCTTGGCGCTCGTGGCCGACCTCTACCCGACCGAGCGCCGGGGCGTCCCGCTGGGGATCGTCTCCGCCGTCCAGGAGCTCGGCAGCGTGGTGGGTCCGCTGCTCGGCGCCGTGGTGCTCGCCGTCGCCGACTGGCGGGCGATCTTCCTGCTCAACCTCGCCGTCGGCCTCGTCCTCGCCGCAGCGATCCGTCTCGCCTCGCTCGAACCACCGTCGATGGCCGAGCCGCTCCGGCCCAGGCTCGCCCGCCGCCGGGTCCCGGACCTGCTCGGCGCCGCCCTCGCGGTGCTGGCCCTGGTCGCCGGCGGACTCGTGTTCCTGCGCCCCAGCCAGCTGCTGCGCGACCTCACCTGGGGCCAGCTCTTCATCCCCTACGCCGGCGACGGCCGCTGGCTCACGCCGGTGGGGCTGGTCGCCATCGGGGCCGCGGCGCTCTTCGTGCTCCGCTGCGCGACGGCCCGCCGCCCGCTCGTGGACCTCCGCGGCTGGTGGCGCAGCAGCCGGGACGCCGACCTCGTCGGCGCGCTCCTGCTCGCCGTGGCGCTCGGCGGCGTGATCCTGGCCTTCGCGACCGCCGACCCCAAGGTGCAGGTCTTCTCCGACCAGGGGCTGTGGTACCTCCTGGGCGCGGCCGTGGCCACCGTCGCGTTCGTCGTCCACGTACGCCGCAGCCCGGCGCCGCTGCTGCCGGCCGGCGCCCTGCGCCGGATGCCCGCCTGGGGCGCGGTGCTGGTCAGCTTCTTCGTCGGCGCCGCGCTGATCGCCGCCCTCATCGACATCCCGCTCTTCGCCCGCACGACGGTCCACCGCGACTCCCAGCTGATGGCGGCCCTGGTGCTGCTGCGGTTCCTCGTCGCCCTGCCGATCGGCGCGGTCGTGGGCGGCTGGCTCACCCGCCGGGTCAGCTCCGGGCTGATCACCGCCGGCGGCATGCTGCTGGCCGCCCTGGGCTTCGCCCTCATGACCCAGTGGGGCGTCGACAGCCTCGAACAGCTCTCCGCAGACCTCACGCTGGTCGTGTGCGGCTTCGGCTTCGGCCTCGCGCTGGCACCGGTCAACGCAGCCGTGCTCGCGAGCACCGAGCCGGCGGTCCACGGGGTGGCCAGCGCGATGGTGGTGGTGTCCCGGATGGTCGGGATGCTCGTCGGCATCTCCGCGCTCACCGCGATCGGCCTGCGGCGCTACTACGCCGGCCTGGAGGAGAACCCGCTGCCCACCGCCCGGGAGGTCTGTGGCGACCGCACCCGCTGCCCGGCGTACTCCGACCTCATCGCCGCCGCCGGCATCCCCCAGGAGCACGCCGTCTTCGCGGGGGCCGCGGTCTGCGCGGTGATCGCGGCAGGGCTGGCGCTGCTGCTGTTCCGGGGTGCGCCCACCAAGGCCGTCTCGCCGACGGAGGCCCTGCGCAGCGTGGGTTGAGCGCTCCGCTAGGTTCCGGTCCATGGCTGACCACGACGACTCCCAGGGAGACTTCGGCGACCTCCTGGCCGCCAACGAGCGCTTCGCGCAGGACTTCGACCTCGCCGGCTTCGACGGCGTCGCCCATGCCGGCGTCGCCATCGTGACCTGCATGGACTCCAGGATCGACCCGCTCGGCATGCTCGGCCTCAAGCCGGGCGACGCCAAGATCTTCCGCAACCCCGGCGGCCGCGTCACGCCGCAGGCGCTCGAGGCCCTCGTCCTGGGCGCGCACCTGCTCAACGTCGACCGGATCCTGGTCGTCCCGCACACCCGCTGCGCGGTGGCGTCCAACACCGAGGAGCAGCTGCGCGAGCGCGTGGCGGCCTCGGCGGGTCAGGACGCGACGTGGCAGACCTTCCACGTCGTCGCCGACCAGCAGGCCGCCCTCGCCGAGGACGTGCACAAGGTCACCTCGCACCCGCTGATCCCCGAGACCGTCAAGGTCGGCGGGTTCCTCTACGACGTCGACTCCGGACGCCTCACCCAGCTCGTCTGAGGCGGGGCGGTCGCCGCGTCCGCCTCCCCGCTGGGCCACCCGAATCGTTCAGTTGCGCGGTTGTGGTGGCGACACGCCGTGTTACCGGTGCCAAGGGCCACCCCGATCGTTCAATCGAACGAGCGTCGTGGCGGTGACGGCCGTCGACGTACCGGTCGCGGACAGACTCGGACCACGGTCCGGCTTGCCCATCTGTCATCCGATGGAACCAAATCGCACCTGCGCCCCTCTAACCCATGTGAGCACGTTGAGGGCCGTCAGACGGTGAACCATGACAGCGACTTCGATGAGCACGTTGCCGCCCGCTGGGTCCCTCTGGTTCGCGCCGCCTACCCGCTGGGGGCGTCCCACCGCCGGGGCCGAGGACGTCGTGCAGCAGCATCGACGCGGCTCGGCCCCCTCCGGGTGCCGCTCCTGGCGTTCGACGATGATGATCCTGCCTGGGCGGCAGGGATGAGCGACGTGGTTGAGGACCGACGGGTCAACGAGGCGATGATGTCGTTCCCCGCGGGCCCCGCCCCCACGGCGGCACTCTTGGCCCGGCGCCAGCATCGAGCGCGGCGCATCTGGAGCGCAACCGGCGTGACGCTGGTCGCTGCGGCCGCGTGGCCCCTCTGGCTCACAGCCGGCGGGGACTCCGAGACCGGACAGGATCCTGCAACAGCGAACGGGTCTCCTGCACCCGTCCGGATCGGCGAGCTCAGGTGCCCTGACGGCGTGTCGACCATCAGACGGATACCGGAGCACTTCACGGAGCCTCCGGCGCATGCCACGGCGGTGTCTCTGGCAGCGACATATCCCGCGGCAGGAGAGACTGCCCGGGCCCTCGAGGCGAGCAGCGCAGAAGCGACCTACGCGATCCTCCGAGAGGACGGAACCACACGGGCGCTGGTGGAGCTCGAGTTCCATCTCTCATGGAACAGCTGGGTCGAGAAAGGTTCTCAATGGTGTTCGGGAGAAACGCTCGACACGCCCTGGGGTGGGAAGTGAACTGACCAGCTGGTCTGAGACGCCGCGCGGCCCCGACGTCCGCTCGAGCCGGCGCTGCGCGTCGACGTACCCGTCGCGGACGGCGAACCGGACGACGGTGTAGAGCACGCTCAGCGCGACGATCGTGGCGACAGCCGCGCCGGCGACGGTGCCCAGCTGCTCAGGCATCCAGCGCCTTGTCCTCTGCTGAGGACGCGTTCTCCAAGACCACGAGAGCCGACCCGATCTCGCGGTAGGGGTCGGCCCGGTTCATGCGTCGATGTCCTCGAGGGAGAGCTGGCCTCCGTTGGCCACGATGAACTCCTTGCGGGGCGCGACCTCCGAGCCCATCAGCAGCTCGAAGATCCGCGAGGCGGCGTCGGCGTCGTCGACGGTGATCCGGCGCAGCGTGCGGTGGCGCGGGTCCATCGTGGTCTCGGCCAGCTGGTCGGCGTCCATCTCGCCCAGGCCCTTGTAGCGCTGGACCGGGTCCTTCCACTTCACGTTCTTCTTCTTCAGCTCCGCGAGCTTCCGCTGCAGCTCGTCGTCGGAGTAGGTGTAGACGTACTTCTCCTGCCCCTTGCGCGGGTTGGAGATCTCGATCCGGTGCAGCGGCGGCACCGCGGAGAAGACCCGGCCCTCGCGGATCAGGTCCGGCATGTACTTGAAGAAGAGCGTGGCCAGCAGGCACCGGATGTGCGCGCCGTCGGAGTCCGCGTCGGCCATGAAGATGATCCGGCCGTAGCGCGCGGCGTCGAGGTCGAAGGTCCGGCCCGAGCCGGCGCCGACGACCTGGATGATCGAGGCGCACTCGGTGTTCTTCAACATGTCCCCGACCGACGCCTTCTGGACGTTGAGGATCTTCCCGCGGATGGGCAGCAGCGCCTGGAACTCCGAGTTCCGCGCCAGCTTCGCCGTGCCGAGGGCCGAGTCACCCTCCACGATGAAGAGCTCGGTGCGCTCGTTGTCCGCGGCCCGGCAGTCGGCGAGCTTCGAGGGCAGGGCAGAGGACTCCAGCGCGTTCTTCCGGCGCTGGGTCTCCTTGTGCTGGCGGGCCGCGATGCGCGTCTTGGAGGCGCCGACGACCTTCTCCATGACGAGCTTGGCCTGGGCCTTCTCGTCGCGCTTGGTGGAGGTCAGGAACCTCTTCAGCTCCGCGGCGACCACCCGGCGTACGACGGTGCGCGCGGCGGGCGTGCCGAGGATCTCCTTGGTCTGCCCCTCGAACTGCGGCTCGGCCAACCGGACGGTGACGACCGCCGTCATGCCCTCGAGCACGTCCTCCTTGACGACGTCGGCGTCGTTGACCTTCAGCGCCTTGGTCGCACGCATGACGTCGTTGAAGGTCTTGGTGAGCGCCTGCTCGAACCCGCTGACGTGGGTGCCGCCCTTGGGCGTGGCGATCACGTTGACGAACGAGCGCACCTCGGTGTCGTAGCCGGTCCCCCACCGGACCGCGATGTCGACGGTCAGCTCGCGCTCGACCTCCTGCGGGGTCATGTGCCCCTTGTCGTCGAGCAGCGGCACCGTCTCGGTGAAGGTGTCCGCCCCCTGGAGCCGCAGCACGCTCGTGACCGGCTCGTCGGAGGCGAGGAAGTCGGCGAACTCGGCGATGCCGCCGTCGTGGCGGAAGCTCTCCTCGACCGGCTCGTCGCCCCGCAGGTCGCGGATCGCCAGCTCAAGCCCGGGGACGATGAACGAGGTCTGCCGCGCACGAGTGACCAGCTCGTCGTAGACGAAGCCGGCGTCCTTGGTGAAGATCTGGCGGTCCGGCCAGAACCGGATCCGGGTGCCGCTACGGCCCTTGGCGACGCGGCCGCCCTTGCGCGTCAGCCCGGAGCGCGGCTCGAAGTCGGCGTCCGGGGCCTCGCTCGCGAAGACCCCGGGCACGCCCCGGCGGAACGAGAGCCCTTGGGCCGCGGGCGCGCGCTCGACGTCGATGTCCATGCGCGTGGACAGCGCGTTGACGACCGAGAGGCCGACGCCGTGGAGGCCGCCGGTGGCGACGTAGGACCCGCCGCCGAACTTCCCGCCGGCGTGCAGCTTGGTGGCCACGACCTCGACTCCGGGGAGCCCGGTCTTGGGCTCCTTGTCCGTCGGGATCCCGCGGCCGTCGTCGTGCACCTCCGCGGAGCCGTCGGGGTGCAGGACCACCTCGACCCGACGGGCGTGGCCACCGAGCGCCTCGTCGACGCCGTTGTCGATGATCTCCCACAGGCAGTGCATGAGGCCACGGGTGTCGGTCGAGCCGATGTACATCCCGGGTCGCTTGCGGACCGCCTCGAGGCCCTCGAGGACCAGGAGATGAGCGGCGTTGTAGGTGTTGTCGGCGATGGTGGGGCTCCTGCGCGGCGGTGTGGACCAGACGTCCCGACGGGGCCGGGTCGCACCGCCGAATCTACCCGCGACGGACCGCGGTCCCGCGCAGGCACGCCCCTGACGGCGCCTGCGCCCACGGACGACGACCTCACGATGCGGGAACGATCCACCGACACCCCGCCGATTCACGACCGTTCCAACCAGGCAGGCGTCACACTTGGGAGGACCAGTCGTTACCCAGATGGGTGAACGTGCGACGGGACCGCCGGTCCAGAGCATGGAAACCCCGTGAACGGGCAACACTGTCCGTGATGGGATCGACGTGTCAGGCACCACGCGGGTACGGGAATCCTGAAGCCGGTACCTACGTTGAGCAGGACACCGAGACAGAAGAAATGAGGCCGATGTGACCACTGCCGTTGCCCCCAGCGCCCCGCTGACCGCCGCGGACCGCTGTGACCGCTGCGGAGCCCAGGCCTACCTCCGTGTGGAGCTCCAGACGGGTGGAGAACTGCTGTTCTGCGCCCACCACGCACGCGAGCACGGCGAGAAGCTCAAGGAGATCGCGGCGAACGTCGTCGACGAGACCCACAAGCTCTCCGGCACCTCCGCGATCGCCACCGACGAGTCCTGACCACCCCTTGACTTACTGACACCGACACCACACACCCGTCGCCGACGGCCCCGGACGCCTGTCCGGGGCCGTCGGCCATTTCGGCACGTGGCAGGGTCCTCACCGTGAGCCTGCTGGAGGTCCTGGTCGGGGTGGCGATCGTCGTCGGCATCATCGGCGTGGTCGTGCCGCTGCTGCCGGGCACGGCCCTCGTCGGTGGCGCCGTGCTCGTCTGGGCCTTCGACGTGGGCACCGCGAGGTCGTGGACGGTGCTCGCCCTCGTCGTGGCCGTGCTCGCCCTCGGCACGGTGGTCAAGTACGCCGTCCCCGGTCGGCGCCTGCAGAACGCCGGGATCCCCGCGAGCACCACGTGGGCCGGAGCGGGCCTGGGGGTGATCGGGTTCTTCGTCGTACCCGTGGTGGGGCTGTTCCTCGGCTTCGTGCTCGGCGTCTACCTGGCCGAGCACCGACGGGTCGGCGCAGCGGCCGCCTGGCCCTCGAGCCGGCATGCCCTGCGGGCGGTCGGGCTGAGCATCCTGATCGAGCTGGTCGCGGTGCTGCTCGCCGCCGGCCTCTGGCTGGCGGGCGTGGCGGCCACCTGAGCCGGCTCGCTCAGTCCAGGTAGTCGCGCAGGACCTGCGAGCGCGACGGGTGCCGCAGCTTCGACATCGTCTTCGACTCGATCTGCCGGATCCGCTCGCGCGTGACGCCGTAGACCTTGCCGATCTCGTCCAGGGTCTTGGGCTGGCCGTCGGTGAGCCCGAACCGCATGCTCACCACGCCCGCCTCGCGCTCCGAGAGCGTGTCCAGGACGGCGTGCAGCTGCTCCTGCAGCAGGGTGAACGACACCGCGTCGGCGGGCACGATCGCCTCGGAGTCCTCGATGAGGTCACCGAACTCGCTGTCGCCGTCCTCGCCGAGGGGCGTGTGGAGCGAGATGGGCTCGCGGCCGTACTTCTGGACCTCGATGACCTTCTCGGGGGTCATGTCGAGCTCCTTGGCCAGCTCCTCCGGCGTGGGCTCGCGGCCCAGGTCCTGGAGCATCTGGCGCTGGACGCGGGCGAGCTTGTTGATGACCTCGACCATGTGCACCGGGATGCGGATGGTGCGCGCCTGGTCGGCCATCGCGCGGGTGATCGCCTGGCGGATCCACCACGTGGCGTACGTCGAGAACTTGTAGCCCTTGGTGTAGTCGAACTTCTCGACCGCACGGATCAGGCCCAGGTTGCCCTCCTGGATGAGGTCCAGGAAGAGCATGCCGCGACCGGTGTAGCGCTTGGCCAGCGAGACGACGAGGCGCAGGTTGGCCTCGAGGAGGTGGTTCTTGGCGCGGCGGCCGTCCTCGGCGATCCACTCCAGCTCCTCCTGGAGCTTGGGCGTGATCTTCCCGCCCTTGGCCAGCTTCTCCTCCGAGAAGAGGCCCGCCTCGATCCGCTTGGCGAGCTCGACCTCCATCTCGGCGTTGAGGAGGGGCACCTTGCCGATCTGCTTCAGGTAGTCCTTGACCGGGTCCGCGGTGGCGCCGGCGACCATGACCTGCTGGGCCGGCTCGTCGGTGTCGTCGGCCGAGGAGACCACGAAGGTCGAGGTGGCCGTGGCCTCCTCCTCGTCGGCCTTGATCGTGGGGTCCTGCGCGACGTCCTTCTCGAACTGCTCGTCCGGCAGGTCCGGGAGGATCTTCTTGCCGTCGGGGCCGAGCGTGGGAGCCGCGGCGGCCGGGTCGTCGGCGGCGGGCGCCTCCGCGGCGGCCTTCTTCGCCGGCGCCTTCTTGGCGGCCGCCTTCTTCGCGGGCGCCTTCTTGGCCGTCTTCGCGGTGGTGGTCTTGCGGGCCGTCGTCGCCGCCACAGCACGCGCGGCGCCGGTGCTGACATCGACGGAGATCCCGAGCGAGCTCAGGTGGGCGAGCAGCGACTTGAGGTGCCGCGGCTCGACGGCCGCGTCCTCACTCGCCTGACGGACGTCGTCCGGGCTCAGGCTGCCCGACGGCTTACCCCGCTCGATGAGGGCCGTGACGGCTGGGTGCGAGAGCACCTCGGCAGGGATCTTGCGCGCGGTCGAGGACACGTACACCTCTCGTCGAACTGGCTGTGGAGCAATGTCGGGCCGACTCTGGGGCGCGGCAAGGCCCGCACACGTCAAGAGCCGCGGGTTCATTCTGCCACGGCGCCCCTGAGCACGTCGCATCCGTGCCCGGCGGCGGGTCGGGGGTCTAGCCCGATGCCCGCGCTGCGGCCTTCTGCGCCTTCGTGGCCTTCGTGTGGGCCCGTGCGTTGGCGAACGGGAACTGTCGGAGCCCTCCCCCGATCTACCTGGGGAAACGCTGATCCGACCGGTTGAGCGCGTTGAACGTCCGCGACCGTCTTGCGGACTGTCCGCGGACCAGAGCCGACCCTTCTCACGGGCCCAGCGGTCGATGTCTGCATCGCACCACACAGATCATCGCCACCCACATCGTCTCCACCGCACCGAGCGGAGACGCCCATGCTTCCCGGCAAGCGCCCCGCTTGGCCCCAAGGGAACGAGGGCAGGCATACCCGGTCAGACCGAAGGCAGCGCGCGCTACTGGGAGAACAGACGGGGATGAAAGGAGCGCCCCCGCATCGGTCAGCCTCGCGCCGAGGACCCGGTCGGCAGCGACCGGATCCACTCGTCCAGGTCGACCGCGCGGAAGATCGGCTTGTCGCCGACGTAGTGCGCAGTCAGCTCGGAGGACTTCACCGCCGCGTCGAGCGTGGTGACGCCGAGCCCGCATGCCTCGGCCGCCCGAGTGCGGTCCGCCGCGATGAAGGGAAACGACGGGCCAGTCATCATTCGTCCGGCAACCGGCACGCGATGCTCACCCCCGTGAGAGTTGCCAAGGATCGGAGTCCGGCTCAGTAATTGCAGCAGCCCCTCAACCGGTGCCGCTCTGGATCTGGACGAGGTTGCCGCACGTGTCGTCGAGCACCGCGGTGGTGACCGGCCCCATCTCGGTGGGCTCTTGCGTGAACCGCACACCGAGACCGCGCAGTCGTCCGAACTCGGCCGCAACGTCATCGACGACGAAAGCCGTGAAGGGGATGCCATCGGCCACGAGAGCGTCTTTGAACGGTTTGGCGGCTGGATGTCCGTCGGGTTCGAGCACCAGCTCGGTGCCCTCTAGATCCTGCGGTGACACCACGGTGATCCACCGGGCCTCACTCATCGGTATGTCGTGCTTGAGCGTGAAGCCGAGGGTGTCGGTGTAGAACCGCAGGGCCTTGTCCTGGTCGTCGACGAGCATGCTTGCGTAGGTGATCCTCATGTTCACTCCTCACTCGCAGGCTTGAGCCACCGCTCGCCGATCTCGGCCAGCGGGGTGGTGCTGATGTAGTGGAACTTGTAACGACCCTCGCGGCGGGTTTCGATCAGTCCCGCAGCCTCCAGCACGTCGAGGTGCTGCGACGTCGCCTGCCGGGACGAGCCGATCCCGTGGTTGGTGGTCAGGCGCCCGCAGAGCTCGAAGAGGGTCTGACCGTCGCGCGTACTGAGCTCATCGAGGATCGTGCGCCGGGTGGGATCCGCCAACGCCTTGTAAACGTCTCCCATGGGTCACCAAACTAGGCAAGTTGTCACTTGCATGTCAACGATCGCGCAGCGGGTGGTTTAAAGTCCGCCACGTCGTCGAGTGACCGCTGTGAAAACCCGGTGGAGCCTGAAGGTCGACCGTGGCGAGAGGCCAAGCTGCTTGTTCGACCTGCGGTCCTCGCGGTGCTCGTGGCGGATGGTCGCCTCAACGCGCTCCAGTCGTCGGCTTGCGCCGACGAGGTCGCGCACCTCGCGAGCGCGCTCGGCGCCGAACGCGGCGGCGACTGCGGCGGCGCCTGCGTTGCTCGCCACCGACATGCGAATGTTGAACGTGCATTCGTACTGGGCGAGCTGGGCGCGCGGGAGAGCTTCAGCGAACGCGGCGAGGGTTTTGAACCGTGTTCGGGCGGGGAGGTGGGCAACGTCAACGTAAATTGGAACTCACTCTCGGGACCCACCATGCTGATTCGCCGAAGCGCCGTCGCGCTCGTTCTGGCAGCGCTCGTCGCCGCCCTGCTGGCAATCCCGGCCGGCGCAACGACCTCGTACCGTGATGCCTCGCCAGCCGCTGCGAAGGAGGAGGTCGATGACGTTTCCACTCGATGCGTCATGGCGGACGGCCGCCCCTGCCCAACCGCCAAGAAACTGCGGAAGCTGTTCAAAGCCGGAAAGCTCGGCAGGACCGTCAAGAAGGCCGGGTTCCCCAAGGCCACTAAAAGGATGATCCTCGCCAAAGCGAGAAAGAAGGGCTACACCGGCAAGCAGTCAGGAAGCACCGCGAGGGTCAGCGCCGATGGTTGGTGGGACGGTTTCATCAACGCGCTCGACTGCGTAGCGCCCGGCGCGGAGGCCTCGTGCAAGAGAGACTTGTCGAAGGTCAAGGCACTGAAGGAGCCGACGCGGGTGGCGCTTGCCTGCGGTGGGACAGCAGTCATTGCGTTCTACTCTGGCGGGGCCGCGACTGCGGTCGGCTCCGCAGGACTGGGTTGCTTCTGGCTCAGGGCGCTCGACGTATGGTGACGTTGATGGAAGCTCGCCGCCGACTCGGACCAGTGGCGAGCGGCGTGCTCGTCACCGCCGTTGTGTTTCTGTTCCCTCTTCTGGTGAGCGCCGTCTTCGGCGAGCTCGACCGCTTCAAACCAGCTGGCGCATTGGCCGTTGCGGTTGCCTCAGGCGCCGCCGCAGCCGGGGGGACGTACTGGGCGGAGCGCCGCCGGTCGCGTTGAGCTGGCGAGCCCGCTTCGCTGGCTTCAGGCCCTCCCGATGACCCGGTGACGGCTTCGTCGCACCGCTGACAACGCTGGCCTGAGGTGACGCCAACCTGCCGGCCGCAGGCGGCGCCGCGGTATCCCTGGTGACCACCGACGTCGGCGTTGCGTTCACTTCTGCTCGCCCGGGCTGCAGCTGATCTTGGCGCTGTAGTCGCATCCGTGCCCGGCGGTGGGTTCGGGGGTCTAGCCCGATGCCCGCGCAGCGGCCTTCTCGGCCTTCGCCGCCTTCTTGAAGTCGCGGACCTTCTGCAGCGAGTCGGCGTCGACGACGTCGGCGACGGAGCGGTGCCCGGGCTTGCTGTAGTCGCCGACCGCGGCCTCCCAGCCGTCCGGGCGCACGTCGAGCTGCTTGGCCAGCAGGGCCACGAAGATCTGCGCCTTCTGCTTGCCGAAGCCCGGCAGCGCCTGGACCCGCCGGAGCAGCTCCTTGCCCGTCTGCGCCTCGGTCCACAGACGCGAGGCGTCGCCGCCGCACTCCTCCTCGACCAGGGCCGCCAGCGCCTGCAGCCGGGCGGCCATGGAGCCGGGGAACCGGTGGATGGCGGGCGGAGTGGCGCACAGCGCGGCGAACTGCTCCGGGTCCGCTGCTGCGATCCGCGCCGGCTCGAGGGTCCCGAACCGGTCGAGCACCTTCGCCGGCCCACGGAACGCGTGCTCCATCGGGTACTGCTGGTCGAGCATCATCCCCGCCAAGAGGGCGAACGGTGACTCGTCGAGCACCTTGTCCGCAGCCGGATCACCGGTGATGTTGAGACCCATGAAGCCCATCCTGCCGCAGCCGGGGTGGCTCGGTCTCGCCCCCGTCGGTCGGCGGGGTCGGTCGGCCGGCTCAGTCGGCCTTGACGGCCAGCACCGGGCAGGGGGCGTCGAGGAGCAGGCGCTGGGCGTTGCTGCCGAGGACCAGCTTGCCCACCGGCGAGCGCCGGCGGAGCCCGATGACGATCAGGTCCGCGGCGATCTCCTCGGCGACACCGACCACGTCCTCGGCGGGTGCGAGCCCGCGGACCAGCTGACGCACCTCGTACGACACGCCCGTGCCCGCCAGGCGGGTCTCCACCGCCGCGAGATCGGCATCGGCCTTGTCGGCGGCGGAACGGTCGTAGCCCTGCCCGCCACGGTGCGAGCTGACGATCACCAGGGTGCTGTCCCGCAGCCGGGCCTCGTCGATGGCCCGCGCCAGCGCGGCTTCGCCCTCGGGCGTCGGCACGTAGCCCACCACCACGGTTCCCATGCTGCTTCCTCGCTCCCTGTCGCTCCGTCTGCCCTGCTTCGCTCTGCACGCTAGCCGATGGCTCGTCAGCGGCTCCTGTGGAGGAGCGGGAACCGGTCGGCGCCGCCCGCGAGAGGGTGGCGGCATGCACGCCGCCGGACCGGGGCTCACCGAGCCCCTCCCCCGCGAGCTCGCCCGCCTGCTGCGGCGGGCGGTGCTCGAGCACGCGCTCGCCGAGCGGCGACGGGTGCACCCACCGGTGCTGCACGTGGGCGTGCCCGGTGGCCCCGAACGGCTCCTCGCCGTGCGGCCCGAGGACCGCACCGACCACGGGCTTCGCACCGACGTGGTCGCCGCCCTGCTCGCCGCCGTACGGCGTGCCGAGCCCGCCCGAGCGCCGCTGGTGTGGCTCACCCGGCCCGGCCCCCTGGACCTCCAGGACGTCGACGTGCAGTGGGCCGCCGCTGCGCGCGCGGCCTTCGCCGAGGCGGGGGTGCCGCTGGTGCTCGTCGTGGCGAACCGGAAGGGGTGGCGGGATCCGTTGACCGGCACGGAACGCACGTGGCAGCGGCTGCGGCGCCGGTGAGCACCGGGTGGCCACCCGCGGCACGCCGGAAGGTCAGTCCCAGGTGTGGACCGGCTCGTTGGTGTGCATCCGCTCGCGGTACTCCAGCAAGGTGGCGCGCAGGGCGTCCCACCGGTCCTCGTCGCCGCGGTCGTGCATGCGACGCGCGAACCACTCGGCACCGTTGACGTGCTGCAGGCACCGCTGCTCGATGATCCCGAGCAACCGGTCGGACTCCTCCGCCGCCACGCCCCACTCCTCGAGCCCGGCCCGCGCCATCGGCAGCAGCCGGCGCAGGACGAGCTCGGTCGCCCGGACCTCGCCGACGCCCGGCCAGTAGACCTGGGCATCGATGCCGTGCCGGGCCGCCGCGTGGAAGTTCTCCTCCGCCGCGCTGAACGACATCTGCGACCACAGCGGCCGTTCGCTCTCCGCGAGGTGGCGCACCAGCCCGAAGTAGAACGCGGCGTTGGCCATCGTGTCGGCGACCGTGGGCCCGGCCGCGAGGACGCGGTTCTCCACCCGCAGGTGCGGCACTCCCCCGGCGATGTCGTAGACCGGGCGGTTCCAGCGGTAGACCGTGCCGTTGTGCAGCCGGAGCTCGGCGAGGTTCGGGGTCCCGCCGCCCTCGAGGACCGCGAGCGGGTCCTCCTCGTCGGTCACCGGGAGCAGCGCGGGGAAGTACCGGACGTTCTCCTCGAACAAGTCGAAGACGGAGGTGATCCACCGCTCGCCGAACCAGACCCGCGGCCGCACGCCCTGGACCTTGAGCTCCTCGCTGCGGGTGTCGGTGGCCTGCTCGAACAGGGGGATCCGGGTCTCCCGCCACAGCTCCTTGCCCAGGAGGTAGGGCGAGTTGGCGCCCAGGGCCAGCTGGACCCCCGAGATGGCCTGGGAGGCGTTCCAGTACGCGGCGAACTGGGCGGGCGAGGTCTGCACGTGGAGCTGGGTGCTGGTGCAGGCCGCCTCGGGGACAATCGAGTCCGCCGTGGTCCGGAGCTGGTCGCGGCCCGCGATGTCGATGGTGATGGCCTCGCCCCGGGCGGCGAGGATCTGCTCGCTGAGCAGGCGGTACCGGGGGTTCGGGCTCAGGCTGGCGTCGTCGAGGTGGCCGTCGACGAGGGTCGGCAGGATGCCGATCATCACCATGTGCGCCCCGACCGCCGCCGACCTCTCCTCGGCGTCGTTGAGGCTGCGGCGCAGGTTGCGCTCGAAGGTGGCGAGCCCGTCCCCGTGCAGGTGCGCCGGGGGGATGTTGATCTCGACGTTGAACTGGCCCAGCTCGGTTTGGAAGTCCGGGTCGGCGATCGCCTCGAGTGCCTCGGCGTTGCGCAGCGCCGGGTCACCGTGCTCGTCGACGAGGTTGAGCTCGACCTCGAGACCCGTCATCGGGTCGTCGGTGTCGAACCGGGCGTCGCGGAGCATGCGGGCGAAGACGTCCAGGCACCGCCGGACCTTCTCCCGGTACTCCGTCCGGTCTCCCCGCGAGAACTCCTGGGCCTCGACCTCTTCACCCATGCCGGACTCCTTCCCTGCTCACGACGCCCTCATGCTCCATCGGGGCGCACCGCGCTCCAGACACCCTCGCTCCGGGCGACCAGGTCGTCGACCACAGCCCGGACTGCGTCGTCGACCGATGACCGGCCGTCGGGCGCTCCACAGGCGCGTTCGAAGGCGGCGCGCTGGCGCGTCGCTCCCCCGGACCGGAGCACCCGGGGGACGCCGTCGGTCACGAGGTCGACGTCCCCGGCCTGCTCCAGCCACGGTCGGGTCAGCTCGACCAGGCCGCCCAGGACCTCGGCTGCCGGTCGGAGCTCAGGCGCCCGCGGGTCGACGAGCCGCTCGGTCAGTCCGTAGCGCGCCGCTCGCCACTTGGCGGCTCGCAGCAGCTCCGCGCGGGGGCGGTCCACCGGCGCACCGGCCCGGTGTCGCTCGGCCGCCCAGGACACCAGCCCCCGGACGAGGGCGGCGACGAGGACGGCGTCGGCCGGGTCGGTGCAGACGTCGAAGACCCGCACCTCGACCGTCGGCTGTCCCGTGGAGAGGCGGGCGTCGAAGTACAGCATCCCCTCGTCCCGGGCAGCGCCCGTCGCCACGAGGTCGCGGCAGGCGCGCTCGTAGCCCTCCGGCGAGCCGAACTCCTCGGTCACCCCGGCGCTCGGCCAGCGGCCCCAGACCTCGCTGCGCCAGGAGGCGTAGCCCGTGTCGCGGCCACCGGCGAACGGAGAGTTCGCCGTGGCCGCGAGGAGGACCGGCAGCCACGGCCCGATCCGGTCGAGGACGCCCACGCCCTCCTCGGCCGAGTCGATGCCCACGTGCACGTGCATGCCGCAGGTGCCTCCGGAGCGGGCGATGTCGCCGTACACGTCGAGCATCGCGCGGTAGCGCTCGTCCGGGCTCACCCGGGGCGCCAGGTCGCCGTAGGGGACGACCCCGCAGGCGACGGCCGCGACGCCGGCGGCCCGCGCCGCCTCACCGGCCGTGCGACGCGCGGCGCGCAGCTGGTCGTGGGCGTCGGCCAGGTCGGTCACGGGGTCGGTGCGGGTCTCCAGCTGGTGGCGGAAGAGCTCCTGGTCGAGATCGTCGGCGGCGGTGGTCGGCTCGTCCTCGGTGCCCCGCCGGTCCTGGTGCGCCTTGAGGGCGGCCTGCGAGCGCGGGGACGTCGTGCGGCTCTCGGAGTCGACGAGGAGCAGCTCCTCCTCGATGCCGACCGTCCGGACGTTCCCCGTCGTGACCATGGCGGCGCGGTACCCACGTACGTCGGCGGGCACCGACACCCCCGGGGGTGACTCATGCCGCACCGTCCCCGTCCCACACCGACGGCGGGACGGCGTGGGTCAGGGCGTGGGCGAGGTAGCCGGCGAGCCGGTAGCCCGGCGCCGCTTCCTCGCAGCGATCGAGGGCGCACCACGCGAGCGCGCCGTGGCCGGCGAGCCAGGCCGCGAACGCCAGCAGGGCGGCCGGCGCCGCCAGCAGGGGCGGCGGGCACCGCCGGACCACGTCGGTCCAGAACCGCACGTGCCGGTCGGCTTCCCCCCGGCTCATCGTCTCCCATGCCGCGTCCCGCACCGGCACGTCGAGCATCCCCACCAGGAGCCGCGCGACCTCCTCCTCACTCGGCACCGTGCCGGCAGCGACGTGGCGGCGGACGGTCTCGCGGGCCCAGCGGAGCTCGTCCTCGGAGGCCGGCTCGCCCCCGGGGAGGACCCCGAGGGCCTCGACGGTCGCCGCGACTGCCGTCGGGTCCTCCGCCAGGGTGGCGCGCAGCTCCTCGCGCGACCCGTGGGTGACCCGACCCTCGAGCACCGCCTGGGCGGCGAACGGGTGCGCCGAGACGTCGTAGGGGACGCCGTGGCCCGGCACGCCGTGGCGCGGACCGGTCGCGACGTACCACCGCCCGTCGTGGGCCCGGAGCGTGTCCACCACGTCGATGCCTGCCGCGGTGAACGCCCGCACCGTCGCCCGGGCGACCTGGGCGGCGAGCTGGGCGTCCTCGGTGTAGAGCACCAGGACCGCCCGGCGCACGGCATGGCGCCGGCAGGGCGCGAGGAGCGTCGCGGCGAGTGCGTCGACCTCGGCGTCGAGGGACGGCGCACCGCGCCGGGGCAGGTCCACCCGCGCGTGGAAGGGCGGGCTGGCACCGGTCGTGACCAGCACGACGGAGTCCGCGGGCCGGAACCCGAGCACGACCGGGACGGCGGCGAGCAGGTCCTCGGGGGTGCGGGCGGTGAACGTGGTGGCGGCCGGACGAGGGGCCGGGGGCGAGGTGGTCATGGGGTGACGCTCCCCCCGGTCGCCGACCCGTCCGGGCCTTCCGAGCGGGGCCTGTGGAGGACCCCTTCGGCTCGGCGGGCTGTGGAGGAACGCCGGCCCGTCGGCGCCCGGGGGTAGGTTCCGGTCCGTGGGCGGCGGCGAGGAGGACCTGGCGTGCGTGCCCACGCATCGGTGATGCACCTCGACCTCGACGCCTTCTTCGCCGCGGTCGAGCAGCGCGACAAGCCGTCGCTGCGCGGCAAGCCGGTCGTCGTGGGCGGGGTCGGTGGTCGTGGGGTGGTCGCCACGGCCTCCTACGAGGCCCGTCGGTACGGCGTCCGCTCGGCCATGTCGACCCGCGAGGCCCGCTCCCGTTGCCCGCACGCCGCGTTCCTCAGCGGTCGCTTCCACGCCTACCGCGACGCCTCCCACGCCGTGATGTCCCTCCTGCGCTCGGTCTCGCCGCTCGTCGAGCCGCTGTCGCTGGACGAGGCCTTCGTCGACCTCGCCTGCGCCGGCCTGGCCGACCTGGAGGTCCCGACCGTCAGCGCGTTCGCCGAGGAGCTGCGCGGCCGGGTCAGCGAGGCGACCGGGGGGCTGACCGCCTCGGTCGGGATCGGGACGAGCAAGTTCATCGCGAAGGTCGCCAGCGACCTGGACAAGCCCGACGGCCTGGTGGTGGTGCCGCCCGGAACCGAGCGGGAGCTGCTGCGACCCATGCACGTGAGCGTCATCCCCGGCGTCGGTCCGGCGACGGCCGAGCGGCTGCGGCGGGCGGGGATCCACACCGTGGCCGACCTGGAGGCGGTCGGCCTCGACGAGCTGGTCCGGCTCGTGGGCAGGTCCCACGGCTCCGGCCTCTACCGGCTCGCCCGCGCGGACGACGACCGACCGGTGGTCGCGGAGCGCGAGGCGAAGTCGGTCAGTGTCGAGGGCACCTACGACACCGACCTCACCGACCGGAGGCTCATGGAGGGCCTGCTGACCCGGCAGGCGAAGGAGGTCGCCGCCCGGCTCGGCAAGCACGGGCTCTCGGGGCGGACGGTGTCGATCAAGGTCCGGCTCCACGACTTCACGACCCTGAGCCGCTCCAGCACGCTGCCCTCCCCCACCGACAGCCCCGCCACCGTCGGGCGGGTGGCGCGGGCGCTCCTCGCCGACCTGGACACCTCCGGCGGCGTCCGCCTGCTCGGCGTCGGCGTCTCCGGGCTGGCCGACTGGGTGCAGGAGGACCTCTTCGGCGAGACCGCTGAGGAGGACGAGGAGGTGCCGGAGGTCGAGGTGCCGTCCCACTCCCGGCGCACCTGGGCGCCCGGCATGGACGTCGTCCACACCGAGCTGGGCCGCGGCTGGGTGTGGGGGTCGGGGAGGGGCGTCGTGACGGTCCGGTTCGAGACCGCCGAGACGCCGGCCGGTCCGGTGCGCTCCTACGCCGCCGACGACCCCGCCCTCAGCGCCTGGCTGCCACCCCCCGCTCCCGAGTAGCGGCGGTGAAGCACACCGCGTCGCCGGGCCGCAGCTGCGCGCACCGCCACAGGTCCGCAGGCTCCACCACGGCGACGACCGGGTAGCCGCCCGTCGGCGGGTGGTCGGCGAGGAAGACGACCGGCTGCCCGCTCGGCGGCACCTGGACCGCCCCCAGCACCATGCCTTCGCTGGCCAGCTCGCCCGGCCGCACCCGCTCCACGACCGGCCCGTCCAGCCGCAGGCCGATCCGGTTCGAGGCGTCCGCCACCCGGTACGCCGCCACGCACAGCCGCTCGAGCGCGTCGCCGGCGAACCAGTCCAGCCGCGGGCCCGGGTGCAGCCGCAGCGGTCCGGCCGCGCCCGGCCGAGGCGTGTCGTGGGCGGCCGGCGGCCCGGCCGGCTCCCCGACGGGGAGGACGGCGCCGTCGGCCACCCGCGGCGGTCCCACCCAGGCCAGCGTGTCGGTCGACCGCGAGCCGAGCACCGGCTCCACGGCCACCCCGCCGGCGACCGCGAGGTAGCTGCGCACCCCGCGCCGCGGCGTACCGACCTCGAGCGTGGTGCCGGCGGCGAGCCACTCGGCCCTGGGGTGCGGCCGGTCGGCGCCGGTGACGGCGACCCACCGGCCGACGTCGGCGCGGACGACCAGCCCGCCGAGGGTCGACTCCAGGACGGCCGCGCCGGGCGGGTTGCCGACCAGCCGGTTGGCGAGCGCGTACGCCGGCTGGTCGAGGGCACCGGCACGGGGCACGCCGAGGTGGGCGTGGCCGGGGCGCCCCTCGTCCTGCACGGTGGTGAGGTGGCCGGCGCGCAGCACGGTGAGCGTCATGCGCGCACGAACCTGACCCGGGTGCCCGGCGCCAGGAGGGCGGGCGGGTCGCGCCGCTCGTCCCAGAGCGGGGCGTCGGTGTGGCCGACGATCCGCCAGCCCCCGGGTGACGCGGTGGGGTAGACCCCGCACCAGGTGTCGGCGATCGCGACCGACCCGGCGGCGATCCGCGGGCGGGGCGAGTCGAGCCGGGGCACGGCGAGCTCGGCCGGGAGGCCGGCGAGGTAGGCGAAGCCGGGCGCGAACCCGCAGAACGCGGACGTCAGCTCCAGCGACGTGTGCCGTGCGACGACCTCCTCGACGTCGGTGCCCCACCGCTCGGCGACGAAGGACAGGTCCTCGCCGTCGTAGGTGACCGGGACCTCGACCACCCCGCCCGCGGGCACCTCGGTCGAGGGCGACCAGCCGGCCAGCCACTGCTCCGCCACAGCGGGGTCCACGCCGTCGAGCAGCACGGTCTCCGCGGCCGGCACGACGTCGACCACCGGCAGGTCTCGGGCGCGGACCCAGGTGGCCAGCGCGAGCGCGCTGGTGGCGTCGGTGACTTCCACGAGCACCGCGCGGGGCCCGGCCGGTCGCGTCCTCAGCGGCACCCGCTCGCTCACAGGCCGACCAACGTCCACCCGTCGGCCTCCAGCGCCTCCCGCACGGCGACCGCGTGCGCCACGGCGCCGGGGCTGTCTCCGTGCAGGCACAAGGAGTCGACCCCGCCCGCCAGGCGCAGCGCCGCGCTGACGATCGCGTCGGTCTCCTCGAGCACCGCCCCGGGCTTCCCGCGGGGCAGCAGCCGCCCGTCCGCGGCGTACCCGCGGTCGGGGAAGCCCTCGCACCACGTGCGCCGGCCGGCCTCGGTGGCCAGGCGCCACAGCTCGCCCGGCATCCCGAGGACGGGGAGCCGGCCCGACCCGTCCAGGACCGCGCGCGCCTGCTCCGGGTCGTCGAGCACGCGGTGGTAGAGCGCCCCGTGCGGCTTGATGTAGCGGACCGTGGTGCCGGCTGCTGCGGCGATCTCCGACAGGGTGCCCACCTGGTCGGCCACCTGCTCGCGGAGCACGTCCCCGGCGACGTCGCGGGCCACCCGGCCGAAGTTCTCGCGGTCGTCGTAGGAGACCTGCGCCCCCACCGAGACCCCCCGCAGCACCGCCTCGTCGCACACGGCGCGCATGATCGCCGGGGTGCCGGCGTGGTAGCCGCAGGCGACGTTGGCGCTGGTCACCACGGCGAGCAGCGCTGCGTCGTCGGTCACCTCCTCGCCGAGGTCGGCGTTGAGGTCGATGGTCGCCACGGGCCCGACGCTATCGTCGCGACCATGCAGCCGCCCGCCGACCAAGCCCCGGTCGCCCAGCCCCCGGTCGCCCAGCCCCCGGTAGCCCAGCCCCCGATAGCCCAGCGCCGACCCACCAGCCGGAAGGTCCACGGGCACGACCGCACCGACGACTACGAGTGGCTGCGGGAGAAGGACGCCCCCGAGGTCCTGGCCCACCTGGAGGCGGAGAACGCCTGGACCCAGGCGCGGACCGCCCACCTGGCCGGGCTGCGGCAGACGATCTTCGAGGAGATCAAGGGCCGCACCCGCGAGACCGACCTGTCGGTGCCGACCCGCAACCGCAGGCACTGGTACTACGGCCGGACCTTCGCCGGCAAGGAGTACGGCGCCACCTGCCGGGTCCCCGTCGCCGGACCCGACGACTGGACTCCCCCGACGCCCGCCGAGGACTGCCCGGCCGACCAGCCGGCCCTGCCCGGCGAGGAGGTGATCCTCGACCTGGACGCCCTCGCGGAGGGTCACGAGTACTTCTCCCTGGGCGGCTCGGCGGTGAGCCCCGACGGGCACCTGCTCGCCTACTCCACCGACACCGTCGGCGACGAGCGCTACACCGTCCGCGTCCGTGACCTGCGGACCGGCGACCTGCTCGACGACGAGATCACCGGCGTCATCGGCGGCGCCACGTGGGACCGCGAGGGGCTCGACCTCTACTACACGACCGTCGACGACTCCTGGCGCGCCGACAAGATCTGGCGGCACCGGCTGGGCACGGCGCAGGCCGAGGACCAGCTCGTGCACCACGAGACCGACGGCCGGTTCTGGGTCGGGGTGGGCCGCACGCGCAGCGACCGCTTCATCATGGTCGCGGCCGGCTCCAAGGTCACCTCCGAGTACCGCTACCTCGACGCCGACGCCCCCGAGCTGGGCCTCCAGGTCTTCGCCGAGCGGCGCGAGGGGATCGAGTACTCCCTCGACCACGCGGTCATCGCCGGCGAGGACCGGTTCCTCGTCCTCCACAACGCCTCGGGCCCCGACTTCGAGATCGGCACCGCCCCGGTGGCGCCCACGCCCGTCGCGGACCTCGTGCCGCTGGTCCCCCACGACCCGGCCGTCCGGCTCGAGGACGTCGACGCCTTCGCCGGGCACCTCGTCGTGCACCAGCGCAGCAACGGCCTCACCCAGCTGCGGATCATCGAGCTCGCGCCCCCGGGAGAGAGTAGTGACGGCCTCGGCGAGGACTACCTGGTCGAGTTCGACAAGCCCCTCTACACCGTCGGCTCCGGCGGCAACCCCGGCTTCGCGCAGCCGACGGTGCGGATCGGCTGGACCACGATGGCGGTGCCGTCCTCGGTCTACGACTACGACGTGCGCACCCGCGAGCTGACCCTGCTCAAGCAGGCACCGGTGCTCGGCGGGTACGACCCGGCCGACTACCAGGAGCACCGGCTCTGGGCGACCGCCGACGACGGCGAGCGGATTCCCATCTCGATCGTGTGCCGCCGCGACGCCCGCGAGGACGAGACGATGGGGTCGCGGCCGGTCCCCACCCTGCTCTACGGGTACGGCGCCTACGAGGCGTCGATGGACCCCTACTTCTCGGTCGCGCGGCTCTCGCTGCTCGACCGCGGTGCGGCGTTCGCGATCGCCCACGTGCGTGGCGGCGGTGAGATGGGCCGCCGCTGGTACGACGACGGCAAGCTCATGCGCAAGCAGAACACCTTCTCCGACTTCATCGCCTGCGCCCGCCACCTCGTCGACACCGGCTGGTCCCAGCCGGAGACGCTCCTCGCCGAGGGCGCGAGCGCCGGCGGCCTCCTCATGGGTGCGGTGGCCAACCAGGCGCCCGAGCTCTTCGGCGGCGTCGTGGCCGGCGTGCCGTTCGTCGACGCGCTCACGACGATGCTCGACTCGACGCTGCCGCTGACTGTCACCGAGTACGACGAGTGGGGCAACCCCGAGGCCGACCCCGAGGTCTACGAGTACATGGCCTCGTACGCGCCGTACGACAACGTCGCGGAGCGCCCCTACCCGCCGATCCTGGCCGAGACCTCCCTGAACGACACCAGGGTGCTCTACGTCGAGCCGGCCAAGTGGGTCGCGCGCATCCGCGCGACGAACCCGGACGCCGACGTCCTGCTCCGCACCGAGATGGCCGCCGGGCACGGTGGCGTCTCCGGGCGCTACAAGTCCTGGCACGACCGCGCCTTCACCCTCGCCTGGATGCTGGACCGGATGGGCCTGGCCGACCGCTGAGACCCCCGATCCCATCCACCGCGGCGCCGGCCCCGAACCACTGGCGGAGGACGGCGGGACTGAGAAGACCCTGAGAGTCCCGCGGCCGTGCAACTCCGCGGGCTCCCCGCTCGTCGTTCCCCGTGAAGGCACCGAGGTTTGTCGCGGGAATCGCCGGGACACAGGGTGCGTTGTAGACGTCGTGAGGCGCCGGTGGCGCCGCACAGTGAGGAGGGGGTCGGCATGGCAACACGCACCGCACCGGTCGGGGCGCGCGAGATCGAGGGGCGCGACAGCGTCGGCCTGTACCTCGACGAGATCGCCCGCAACCCCCTGCTCGACGCGGCCGCCGAGGTCGAGCTGTCCAAGACCATCGAGGCCGGCCTCTACGCCGAGCACCTCCTGGCGCAGGGCCGGGTCGGCCGCCGCAAGGGCGGCGCGCCGATGTCGGCCAACCAGGAGGAGCTGGAGTGGCTGGCCGAGGAAGGCCGCAAGGCCGTCGACCAGTTCATCACCGCCAACCTGCGGCTGGTCGTCTCGATCGCCCGGAAGTACGGCCGGGCGCAGATGCCGATGCTCGACCTCATCCAGGAGGGCAACACCGGCCTGATCCGCGCGGTCGAGAAGTTCGACTACACCAAGGGCTACAAGTTCTCGACGTACGCCACCTGGTGGGTGCGCCAGGCGATCACGCGTGGCATCGCCCAGCAGGCCCGCGTCGTCCGGCTGCCCGTCCACGTGGTCGAGGAGCTCAACCAGGTCGGCGGTGCGCGCCGGACGTTGGAGCGTCAGCTCGGTCGCGACCCCGAGCCGCAGGAGATCGCCACGGAGCTGGGCATGGACCTCGAGCGGGTGCTGGACCTGATGTCGTGGGGCCGTGAGCACGTCAGCCTCGACTCTCCCGTCGACGAGGACGGCGACACCTCCCTCGGCGACCTGATGGCGCAGGAGACCGCCCCGGGCCCGGACCTCACCGTGCTCGACACCGAGTCGCGGGACCGCCTGAACCACCTGGTCGGCCACCTCGACGACCGTGCCGCCGACATCATCCGCTCCCGCTACGGCCTCACCGACGGTCGCCAGCACAAGCTGGCCGACATCGGCGCCAAGCACGGCATCTCCGCAGAGCGGGTCCGCCAGCTCGAGCGCGAGGCGCTGCAGAAGCTCCGCCGGATCGCCGACCCGGACCTCGCTGCCTGATCTCGGTCGGGAGCCCCGGGTCCCGCTTCGGGGGCTCGCTCAGTACGCCGCGTCGAGCTCGCGGGAGGCCTCTCCCGCGAGCTCGACGACGTTCGGGGGCACGTCGACCTCGGCCGCGACGCGCGCCTGCCACAGCTGCAGCGCCACCACCGCGGCCGCGGCCTCCTCGGCCCGCTCGCGGGTCACCTCGCCCGACTCGATGGCGGCGGTGACGGTCGCGTGCGTGTTGCGCGTGTCCGGCGGCATGAGCAGCAGGTCGGCGCCGGCCTCGAGCGCCCTCACCGCCGGCTTGGGCCGCCCCATGACAGCGCCCATGCCGAGCGAGTCGGTGACGGTGACGCCCTCGAAGCCCAGGTCCTCGCGCAGGAACTCGTAGACGGGCGGCGAGAGGGTGGACGGGACGCCCGGGTCGATCGCCTCGACGTCGAGGTGGCCCACCATGACCGCCGGTGCGCCGGCGTCGACCGCGGCCGCGAACGGCGGGAGGTCGGTCGCCTCGAGCTCGGCCATCGTCCGCGGCAGCAGCGGGAGCGTCTCGTGGCTGTCGGCGCTCACCGAGCCGTGGCCGGGGAAGTGCTTGGTGGTCGACACGACGCCGGCGGCGTTGTAGCCCGCCACCGCTGCCTCGACGGCGGCCGCCGCGAGGGCGGGATCGGTCGAGGGCGACCGCGTGCCGATCGTCGGGTCCGCCGCGCCGACGGTCACGTCGGCGACCGGGGCGAAGACCCAGGTGAAGCCCAGCTCGCGCAGCTCCAGCCCCGTCGTCTCCGCCGCGCGGCGCACCACGGCCTTGCCGCCCCGGCCCTGCTGGACGGCCGCTCCGGCGTGGGCGAAGGACGGGAACTCCGTGGCGATGCCGCGGAGGTGGGAGACCACGCCACCCTCCTGGTCGACACCGAGCACCGCCGGGAAGTCCCGGCCGTCCGCGGCGACCGCGTCGGAGACGGCGGCGTTCAGGGCCTGCACCTGCTCGCCGTCGACGATGTTCCCGGAGGTCACGCTCAAGCCGGAGAGGTGCAGGTCGCGGACCAGCGTCGCCGCCTCCGCCGGGTCGGTCCCTCGGAACCGGCCGACGATCACCTGGCCGGCCAGCTGCGCCGCCGTCCAGTCGGCCACCAGCTCGCGCGCCTGCGCCAGCTCCCCCTCGGTCGGTCCCCAGCCGGTCGGGGCACCCGGATCCGACGGCTCCCCCGACACCGGGGCGCTGGAGGAGTCGGCGCTGTCCGTCCGGTCGGCGCGCGTGGGCTCGACGCCGCCGTTGGCCGAGGGCGCCGGCGTACCGCTCGAGCAGGCGCCGAGCACGAGCACGGCGGCAACGGCCAGGGCGGGGAGGCGACGGACCATCAGGCGGCTCCGGTGAGGTCGGCGTGGACCTCGAGGACCCGGTCCCGCAGCTGTGCGAGCGAGCCGGTGTTCTCGATGACGTGGGTGGCGACGGCGAGGCGCTGCTCGCGGCTGGCCTGGGCGGCGATCCGGGCCTCGGCGTCCTCGCGCGTCATGCCGCGCAGGGACAGCATCCGCTCCAGCTGCAGCTCGGTCGGCACGTCGACCACGACGACCGCGTCGAAGGTGGACGCGCGCCCCGACTCCGCCAGCAGCGGGATGTCGTGGACGACGAGGTCGTCCTCGGAGGCTCCTTCCTCGAGCTCGACGATCCGCTCGAAGACCAACGGGTGGACGATTGCCTCGAGCTCCCGCCGCCGCACCTCGTCACCGAAGACGATCGCACCGAGGGCCGGCCGGTCGAGGTCGCCGTCGGCGGTGAGCACCTCGTCCCCGAAGGTCTCGACCACGCGGGCCAAGCCGGGGGTGCCCCGCTCGACGACCTCCCGTGCCAGGAGGTCGCCGTCGATGACGACCGCGCCGAGCTCGGCGAGGATCGCCGAGACGGTGCTCTTCCCCGAGGCGATCCCTCCGGTCAGTCCCACGCGCATGGCGCCCGAGGCTACCGGCACGGCAGCGGGGCCGGGCATCCGCGTCCGGCGCGGGCACGCCGTGGCCAACCGTCCTCGCCGACCGCAACCCCGGCTCGGGTCGACGCGTCACAGTGACAGCTGCGTCTCGTCCGGAAGGGGTTGTCGCATGGGAGGTCTCCGCCACGTGGTGGCTGCCCTCGCCCTGACGGCGGCGACGGGCTGCGGCGCGAGCGACCCGCGTGCGGACTCGACGGAGCGTGGCGTCGCGCCCGCCACGACCCCGCCACCGGCGGACCGCGGGACACGACTGTCATCGAGGTCGCCGACCCCGAAGGCGCCCTCGACACCGGGCTGTCGTGTGAGGAGTGGCTGACCACCACGACACTCGCATGCGCCCGCAGCAGTGGAGCTCCGGTCGCGATAGCCGATGACGGCTCCTTCCGCGAGCTGGTCGGCCCGTCAGGCGCGATCCCGTCCGTGGTCCGAGCACGGTGACCGGCACAGGAGCCGCGTCCAGCACCTCTGCCGTCAGCGACGTCGCGCATGCCCGTCCCGGCGCCGTACGCCCGAGCTCAGCAGGCGAACTGCCGGCGGTACTGCTGCGGGCTGACCCCGCGCAGCCGGGTGAAGTGGTGCCGCAGCGTCGCGGAGTTGGCGAACCCGACCTCCCGGGCGATCCACTCCACCGGTCGGTCGGTGCGCTCGAGCAGCTCCTCGGCGCAGAGCACCCGCTGGCGGGTCACCCAGGCGTGTGGCGTGGCGCCCGTCTCCGCGCGGAAGCGGCGCGCGAACGTCCGTGGGGACATCAGCGCTCGGCGCGCGAGCGAGTCGACGTCGAGGTCCTCGTCGAGGTGCTCCAGGATCCAGCCCAGCAGCGGGCCGAGGGTCTCGGCATCGCAGTCGGGGACGGCGCGGGCGATGAACTGGGCCTGGCCCCCGTCCCGGTGCGGCGGCACCACCATCCGGCGGGCGGCGGCCGCAGCGGTCCGCGCCCCGAACTCCTGGCGGAGCAGGTGCAGCGCGGCGTCGAGGCCGGCGGCCGAGCCGGCCCCGGTGACGACGTTCCCGTCCTGCACGTACAGCACGTCGGCGTCCACCTCCGCCTCGGGGTGCCGGGCGGTCAAGGCGTCGACGTGGCGCCAGTGGGTGGTGCACCGACGCCCGTCGAGCAGTCCCGCCTCGCCGAGCACGAACGCCGCTGTGCAGTGCGCGAAGACGGTCGCGCCACGGTCGTGGGCCGCCCGCAGCGCCTCCGCCACCTCGGGTGAGGGGTCGAGGTACCCGCGCTTGGGACACACGCAGACGAGATCGGCGTGTGCCAACGTGTCGAGCCCGTGCTCGACGTACAGGTCGAAGCCCGCCGGCCCCCGCACCCGACCGGGTCGCGGCGTCGCCACGGTGAAGTCGAAGACGGGGTTGTCGTCCTCCGGGTGGTACGGCTCGGCCCAGACCTCGCACATCGCTCCGAGTCCGAAGGGCTCGACGCCGTCCTGGACCACCACCACCACGTTCTGCACGGGAGCACTCTCACCGACGGCTGGCAGGAAATCAATGGGAGGCGACGTTCCTGCCACTCGTGGCAGGATCACGACAGGAGCATCGTTCCTGCCATGATCCTGCTGCTGCTCCTCGCTGCTGTCGCCGCCGCCATGGCCGCCGCGACCACCCTCCGCACCTTCCACGACGGGCGCGGCCCGTCCCGTCCCCCTGCCTCCCACCACGACGACGACCCTCGGTTCCGTCCCACCATCATCCGGTGACCCTGCCCCGGGTCCCCGGTCTGTCGGAACGGCCCGCCCCCACCGGTGGAGACGCACGAGGGCCCGGTCACCTCACGGTGACCGGACCCTCGTTGGTACTGCTCAGCAGCAGTGTGTGATCACTGCTTCGACAGGCTCAGGAACCGCCCTTCGACAGGCTCAGGAACCGCCCTTCGACAGGCTCAGGAACCGCCGCCGGTGAGCTTCTCGCGGAGCGCCTGCAGCGCCTCGTCGGAGGCGAGCGACCCGCCGCCGCCGCCACCGCTCTCGGGGGCGGCCGTCTCGTCGGAGCCACCGCTGGAGTACGAGGTGGCCTCGCCGGCCTCGACCTCGGCCTTGGCGGCCTCCTGCTGCTGCTTGACGTGAGCCTCCCAGCGGGCGTGCGCCTTGGCGTACTGGTCCTCCCAGACCGCACGCTGCTCCTCGTAGCCCTCGAGCCACTCGCCGGTCTCCGGGTCGAAGCCCTCGGGGTAGACGTAGTTGCCCTGCTCGTCGTACGTCGCGGTCATGCCGTAGAGCGTCGGGTCGAAGTCCTCGACGTCGGCAGCGGTGGCCGTCTCGTTGGCCTGCTTGAGCGACAGCGAGATCCGGCGACGCTCGAGGTCGATGTCGATGATCTTGACCATGACGTCGTCGTTGACCTGGACGACCTGCTCGGGGATCTCCACGTGGCGCTCGGCCAGCTCGGAGATGTGCACCAGGCCCTCGATGCCCTCCTCGACGCGGACGAACGAGCCGAAGGGCACCAGCTTGGTGACCTTGCCCGGCACGATCTGGCCGATCTGGTGGGTCCGGGCGAAGTGCTGCCACGGGTCCTCCTGGGTCGCCTTCAGCGACAGGGAGACACGCTCGCGGTCCATGTCCACGTCGAGGACCTCGACGGTGACCTCGTCGCCCACGGCGACGACCTCGGACGGGTGGTCGATGTGCTTCCAGGACAGCTCGGAGACGTGGACCAGGCCGTCGACGCCGCCGAGGTCCACGAACGCACCGAAGTTGACGATCGAGGAGACGACGCCCTTGCGGATCTGACCCTTCTGGAGCTGGGTCAGGAAGCCGTGGCGGACCTCGGACTGGGTCTGCTCGAGCCAGGCACGGCGGGACAGGACCACGTTGTTGCGGTTCTTGTCGAGCTCGATGATCTTCGCCTCGAGCGTCTGGCCGACGTAGGGCTGGAGGTCGCGCACGCGGCGCATCTCCACCAGCGAGGCCGGCAGGAAGCCGCGCAGGCCGATGTCGAGGATGAGGCCGCCCTTGACGACCTCGATGACGGTGCCCTCGACGACGCCGTCCTCCTCCTTGACCTGCTCGATCGTGCCCCAGGCGCGCTCGTACTGGGCGCGCTTCTTGGACAGGATCAGGCGACCCTCCTTGTCCTCCTTCTGGAGGACCAGGGCCTCGACCTTGTCACCGACCTCGACGACCTCGGACGGGTCGACGTCGTGCTTGATCGACAGCTCGCGCGAGGGGATGACGCCCTCGGTCTTGTAGCCGATGTCGAGCAGGACCTCGTCACGGTCCACCTTGACGATGGTGCCGTCGACGATGTCGCCGTCGTTGAAGTACTTGATGGTCGCGTCGATCGCCGCGAGGAAATCCTCCTCGGACCCGATGTCGTTGACCGCCACCTGGGGCGCGTCGTAGTCGGGAAGAGGAGTGGAGAGGGTGCTCGTCATGGAGAAGGTCAGATCCTTGGGTGGGCAGAAGTCGTGCGGGCGCGCACGCGAGGTCGGTTTCACTACCGGTGGTGTCGTGCCCGCTCCCACAGCGGGGAGATCGGGCTGATAGCGAGCGAGGGTCCACTCCGTCCGGGACGCAGGCAGACCTCTGGCGCGGACCCCAGCCTACGCCTCGCCGGCGCGCCGAGTCCAACCCGGGAAAGTTGTGCGGGAAGCAGCCCTGAGAGGTAGTTTCAACCCTGCTCTTGCCACACCCCCGCAGCACGGCTCGGCACGGCGCCCCGGTCCTTGAGCACACTCGAGTCGTCGGCGGGCCGCACCCGTCTCTCCCCATGAGGAAACCATGAAGACCAAGCGTGCCCTGGGCGCTGCCGTCGGCCTCTCGACCGCCGCCCTCCCTCTCTCCCTCGTCGTGGCGCCGGCATCGGCGGAGCCGCTGCCTGTGCCCACCTCCGTCACCTCCTCGGTCTCCACCGAGGTCCTCCACGCCAAGGCGCTCGACGCCGGCGGCCTGCTCACCGCGGTCGAGCTCGGCCTCGGTCGCGCCACCGGCGCGGTCTCCGCGACCGCTCCCCGGGCCACGGCCGCGGCGTCCAACGTCGACGCCGCGCTCCTCGGCGTCGACCTGCCGGGCCTGCTGGCCTCGGCCTCCCAGACCGCGCCGCCCGACCACGCCAGCCCGGCGACCGCGTCGATCGTGCCGACCAGTTCGCTGCCCGGCGTCCTCACGCTCGGGGTGTCCAACGCCGAGGCGCACGCCCGCTTCGCGCCGACCGGCAGCTGCCAGCCCGGCGTTCCCGTCGTCTCCCGCTCCTCCGTCTCCACCGCGGACGCGGCCGTGCTCGACATCCCCGGCCTCGGCGCGCTGGTCGAGGTGCCCGGCGCCGTGTCCTCGCGCCAGGAGACGCGGTTCGTCGACAACGACGAGCCCGACGGTGGTCGCGACGTCGTCGCCGAGGCCACCGGTTCCGCGGTGGACCTGCGCCTGCTCGCCGGCAACCTGGTCGTCAAGGTGGCCTCGCCGCCCCGGCTGACCGCGACCGTCACCGGTGACGCCGGCCAGTCCAAGGTCGAGTACGTCCGGCCGGTCGTCACCGTGGGTGGCGCCGGCATGGAGGTGGAGCCGCTGGCACCGGGCGTGCCGCAGGACTTCGCCGTCCCGGGCAACCCCCTGCTGAACCTGGAGCTCTCGCTGGGCACCGCGACCCAGGCGGTCCCCGCCGCGGGCACCTCGGCACAGGCAGCCGCGAGCCTGCTCCACCTCGAGCTCTCGCTGCTGCCGATCCTCGGTGGCGGGCTGACCGTCGCCGAGGTCGACCTGTTCCCGATGTCGGTGGCCGCGACCGCCCCCGTCGGCGGCCTGGTCTGCGGCACCACGACCGACACGACCGACACCGACAAGGACGGCCTGACCGACGCCGAGGAGACGTCGGGGTCGAAGAACCCCTACGGCCCGGGCACCGGGGCGACGGACCCCAAGGACGCCGACTCCGACGACGACGGCGTGAACGACGGCCGTGAGGTCCAGGTCGGGACCGACCCCAACAGCCGCGACACCGACCGCGACGGGCGGACCGACGGCCAGGAGCTGGCCGGGACCGGCAACTCCTTCCCCTCGCCCGCGACCGACCCCCTCGACGCCGACTCCGACAACGACGACCTCTCGGACGGCGAGGAGATCACCGGCTCGCGCAACGGTGGCGTCCCCACCGACCCCAACGACCCGGACACCGACAACGGCGGCGTCACCGACGGCGCCGAGCGCGACCGCACCCCGCCGACCGACCCGCGCAACGGCGCGGACGACGACCGGACGACCGACACCGACCGCGACGGCCTGACCGACACGCAGGAGACGAGCGGGTCGGCCAACTCCGCCTTCGGCAACCGGCCCACCAACCCAACGGTGGCCGACACCGACGGGGACGGCCTCGGCGACGGTCGCGAGGTCGCGATCGGGACCGACCCCAACGACACCGACACCGATGACGACGGCCTCACCGACGGCGCCGAGGTCACCACCCACCGCACCGACCCCCGCGATGTCGACACCGACAACGGCGGCGTCAGCGACGGCCGCGAGGTCGCCCAGGGCACCAACCCGGTCAACGTGCCGGCCGACGACCGGCCGAGCGCGCCGACGCCCTCGCCGTCCCCCGCACCGTCGGACCGCGACGGTGACGGCCTCACCGACGTCCAGGAGGGCAGCGGGTCGGCCAACACCGCCTTCGGCAACCGGCCGACCGACCCCGACGACGCCGACACCGACAACGACGGCCTCGGCGACGGGCAGGAGGTGAGCGGCTCGGCCAACAGCGCCTTCGGCAAGCGGCCGACCGACCCCCAGGACCCCGACACCGACGACGGCGGCGTCATCGACGGCGTCGAGGTCCGCAACGGGACCGACCCCCGCGTCGCCAGCGACGACCGCGCCGGCCAGGACACCGACGGTGACGGTCTCACCGACACCGAGGAGACCTCCGGCTCGGAGAACGACGCGTTCGGCAACGAGCCCACCGACCCGCGTGACGCCGACTCCGACGACGACGGCCGCAAGGACGGCGCGGAGACCGACGCCGGCACCGACCCGAACAGCGCCGACACCGACGGTGGCGGCGTGGACGACGGCGACGAGGTCGACGCGGGAACCGACCCGCTCGACCCGGACGACGACCGCGCGGCCGACGAGGACGTCGACCGCGACGGGCTGAAGACCGACGAGGAGCGCGCGGCCGGCACCGACCCGAACGACCCCGACAGCGACAACGACGGCCTCAAGGACGGTCGCGAGGTCAACGGCACCAAGACCGACCCGCTGGACAAGGACACCGACAACGACGGCCTCAAGGACGGCCGCGAGGTCAAGGGCACCAAGACCAACCCGCTCCGCAAGGACACCGACAACGACGGCCTCAAGGACGGCCGCGAGGTCAAGGGCACCAAGACCAACCCGCTCCGCAAGGACACCGACCGCGACGGGCTGAAGGACAAGCAGGAGATCAAGGGCTCGGCCAACAAGCGGTACGACCGCTGCCCGACCAACCCGCGCAAGGCCGACAGCGACCGGGACGGCCTCAAGGACGGGGCGGAGGTGCGCAAGCACAAGACCAACCCGTGCGACCGCGACACCGACAACGGTGGTCAGAACGACGGCAAGGAGGTCCGCGCTGGCAGCGACCCGCTGGACAAGAACTCCTGGCCGAAGAACCCTCGCAGCAAGGCCCGGACCGAGGGCTGAGCACCACCGACCGCACGTGGGCGGACGCGGGCCCGACGGCCCGCGTCCGCCCCTCGCTTCTCCGCCGGGCCCCGGTCGGGCGTGCAACCTGCGGACCCGAGGGAATACCGTCTGCGCCATGGCCCTCCTGCCCGCCGTGATCGACGTCGTGTCGCTGCCGATGCGCCTCGCGGCCGCGGCCACCCGGACGACGCTGCAGCTCGGCGAGCTGGCAGCGCCCCGGGGTCCGCTGCGCCGGCCCGGTGGGTACGCGGACCTGCTGCTGCGGGTCATCGGTGACGGCGGCTACGCCCAGCAGCTGACCCAGCTGCTCACCGACGAGGACGGGCCCGTCCGACTGGCGGGCACCGTCGCCGACCTCCTCGACGGCGACCGCCCGCTCGGGAGGCTGCTCGCCCGGGACGGGGTGCTCGACCGGTTGCTGGCCGACGACGGGCCCGTCGTCCGCCTGCTGGCCGACGGCGGCGCGCTCGAGCGCCTGCTCGCACCCGGCGGAGCACTCGACCAGCTCGCCGCCGAGGGCGGGGTCCTCGACCGGCTGCTCGCGGCCGGTGGAGCGCTGGACCGGCTGACGGTCGAGGACGGCGTGCTCGACCGGGTGCTGGCCCCCGGCGGCCTGGCCGACCGGGTGCTCACCGAGGACGGCTTCGTCGAGAAGCTCGTGGCCGAGGGCGGCACCCTCGACCAGCTGGTCGCCCTGGGCGAGACGCTGGAGTCGATCCAGCCGCGGCTGCAGCAGCTGGCCGAGCTCGTGCCGTCGCTCTCGCAGTCCGCCGAGTCCCTGGGGCGCGCCGTCGGACCGCTCGGCGAGCTGGCGGGCCGGTTCCCCATCAGCCGGCGTCGACCGCTGGGACCCGCGACGTCGTGAGCGGCCAGCCGAACGCACCCGACTCCCGCCACCACCCGCCGCTGCCACCCGTGCGCGTCGAGCGCCGGTCGGTGGACGAGGCCGAGTCCCGGCGGGCCAACGGCCCCGACTGGGACCGCTACGCCGACGAGTACCAGGCCACCCACGGCGAGTTCCTCGGCGACGTCGGCTTCGTCTGGGGCCCCGAGGGACTCACGGAGGACGAGGCCGGGATCCTCGGGGAGGTCGCCGGGCGCGACGTCCTGGAGGTCGGCTCGGGAGCCGGCCAGTGCTCGCGCTGGGTGCGCTCCCGTGGAGGCCGGGCCGTCGGGCTCGACCTCTCCATGCGCCAACTGCAGCACTCCCGCCGCATCGACGAGCACACCGGCTGCGCCGTCCCGTCGGTGCGGGCGACCGCCACGCAGCTGCCCTTCCGCGACGGGTCCTTCGACGTCGTCTTCTCCTCCTTCGGCGCGCTCCAGTTCGTCCGGGACCTCGACCACGCGATCGCCGAGACCGCGCGCGTGCTGCGCCCGGGCGGGCGGTACGCCTTCTCGATCACCCACCCGACGCGATGGATGTTCGCCGACGACCCGGGCGAGGAGGGGCTGGTCGCCAGCCAGTCCTACTGGGACCGCCGGCCCTACGTCGAGGTCGACGAGGCGACCGGCGAGGTGTCCTACGTCGAGCACCACCGCACGCTCGGCGACTGGGTCGCGCTCCTGGCGAGGTGCGGCTTCGTCCTCACGGACCTCCTCGAGCCACGCTGGCCCGAGGGCCACGACCGGGTCTGGGGCGGCTGGTCGGAGGTCCGGGGACGACTCACCCCCGGGACCGCCGTCTTCGGCGCGACCCGGGGGTGAGCGAGGCCTGTCGGTGGCTGGTCCTCCCGTGGGCTCAGACCGGCACGGCCTCCCGGTGGGCGGCCTCGTGCGTCGACGTCTTGCGACGGCCGGTCACGAGGAGCAGCACGCCGGCGACCAGGGCGACCGCGCCGCCCAGGAAACCGACGAGCGGGAGCGTGCTGGTGATAAGCGCGAGGCTGGCCTTGTTGTCCTTGGCGTCCGCGATGCTGGTCTCGAGCTGCTCGTCGGTGAAGGCGACGTTGAGGTCGAGGACCTGCGTGCCGTCCTCGAGGTAGCGCTGCTGCGACTGCTGCTGGTTGACGACGGCGCCGGTGTCCGGCTCGACGAAGATGTCGACGGTCTGGCTGTAGCTGCCCGGCGTGTCCTCGGCGACCTCGATGTCCTCGTCGAGGACCTCGACCCGGTAGTGGTGCACGTCGAGCCCGTCGATCTCCGTGGTCTCGACGAACTCCGCGGGCACGGCCCGGCCGATGGTGCCGTCCCAGTACGGGTAGTCACGCGCCTCCGCGTCGAACGGGAACTTGTTCACGATGCCCTCGTACGGGGTGGTGCCCGGCGGCAGGTTCTCGTGGTCGGTGGCCAGGGCGGTCTCGCGGTCGGTGGCGAAGGTGCCGATCGACGCGGAGACCAGCCGGGGGTCGTCCCCGTCGACGCAGTCCGGCGCGTCTCCCTCGCTGTTGTCGACCACGCAGGAGGTGTTCACCCAGATCGCCGTCTCGTCGGTGGACGCCTCGGTGTCGGAGCGGGTCACGCTCGTCACCTGCACCGGGAAGGTCTCGCCCAGCTTCGTCGCCACACCGTCCAGCCGCGTCGTCGTGTCGACGTCGATCGGGGTCTTCTTCACCACCCCGGGCGCCCACACGGTCGCCAGCACTCCAGCGATCAACAGAAAACCACCGACGGCAAGCAGGAGCCGCCCAAGAATCTTTCGCACCGCATTCCCTCCCCAGGAAACTGATCACGCAACCGTAACCCCGGTCATAGGAATGTGCACGATTTCACACGAACCGATCTCAGCCGGGCACACTTCGACCGTGGCTGGAGCGAGCGTGCAGCGGGACCACCGGGGGCTGGTCCTCGGAGCGGCTGCGGCGATGGTCCTCGCCCACCTGGCGGTCCGTGCGTGGGCCGTCTACCCGGCGTGGTTCTACAGCGACGACTTCCGGCTCGTCCACGAGTCCGCTCGTGAGCCGCTGACGCTGGACCTGCTGCTGGCGCCGTACGACGCGCAGCTCATGCCCTGGGGACGGTTCGTCGCCTGGATCGGCGCAGCCCCCGACCACCTGAGCTGGCCCCTCCTGGCGAGCACCTCACTGGCGATGCAGGCGGTTGCCGCCGTGGCGTGCACGTGGATGCTCATGACCCTGTTCGGCTGCAGGTGGCGGGTGCTGGTCCCGCTCGCGTTCTACCTCTCGACCGCGATGACGATGCCGGCCTTCCTCTGGTGGGCGGCTGCGCTCAACCAGCTCCCCCTCCAGGCGGTGTTCTTCGCCTCCGTCGCGACCTGGGTGAAGCACCTGCGCACCCGGCAGCTGCGCTGGCTCACCGTCACCCTGGTGCTGCTGGCGACAGGGCTCGCGGCCTACGTGAAGGTGCTCCTCGTCTTCCCCGTGCTCGCCTTCCTCGCCCTGGGCTGGTTCGCCCAGGGCGGTCCGGCACGACGGGTGGTCACCGTGATGCGACGACACTGGCCAGCCGTCCTCGCCGGCGTCGCCGGCGGTGCGGCGTTCCTCGCCTCCTACGCCGTCCACGTCCCGCAGCTGGCGTCCGGCGAGACGCCGGACGGCGCCGCAGCCCTGGCCGAGGAGATGGTGGGGACGTCGTTCGTGACCGCACTCCTGGGCGGTCCCTGGCGGTGGGACGACTGGGTCGCGCCGGCCGGTCAGGCCGACCCGCCGGCCTGGAGCGTGCACCTGTCGTGGGTCGTCGTGGCGCTCGTGGTGGCATACCTCGCCCTGCGGCGGGAACGGACGCTGCGGGCGTGGGTGCTCCTCGGCGGCTACCTCGCGGCGGACTACCTGCTGCTGCTGACCACGCGTGCCCAGGTGTTCGGCTCGGTGAGCGGCACGGAGTACCGCTACCTCACCGACGCGGCGTGCGCCACGGTCCTCGCCCTGGGCCTGGCCTCGATGGAGCTGCGTGGCGCCGAGCAGACCAGTCGGGTGCGGGCGGAGCCGCTGTTGACCCGGCCGGTGAGCGCCCGCGCGGTGGCAGCGGCGACGATCGTCGTGGCGGCCTCGGGCCTGTGGAGCTCGGTGACCTACGCGCGGCTCTGGCACACCGAGCACCCGACCGAGGAGTACCTGTCCGCCGCCGTGGACAGCGCCGAGGACCTCGAGCGCGTCGACCTCGCCAACCAGACCGTCCCCGCGGACGTGATGGCGCCCCTCAGCGCGCCGTACAACACCACCGAGGCGCTCCTGCCCATGCTCACCCCTGCGGCGGAGTTCCCCGTCGCGACCGACCGGCTGCACGTGCTCGACGCCACCGGCCACGTCGTAGAGGCCGAGCTCCGCGGCGGCACCTCGTCGCTGCCCGGGCCCGTCCCAGGGTGCGGCTGGAAGGTCCAGGAGTCGACCCGCACCATCCCGCTGCGTGGCCCGACGCTGGACCTGCCGTGGTGGCTCCGCATGGACTACCTGGCGTCCGGCGACACGGCGGTGCGGGTCCAGGCGGGCGAGACCGACCGGGTCGTGGACCTGCAGCGCGGGCTGAACACCGTCTACGTCCAGGCCGACGGGGCCTTCCCGGCGATCAGCCTCGGCGGGCTGGACCCTGGTGTCACGGTGTGCGTCGACGAGATCACCGCCGGCCTCATCGAGGCAGGCGGGGGCCCACGACGGGAGGACCAACCATGACCACGACCATGAGCCAGCCGGTCGAGCCGGTCGACGCCGTCGACGAGGCCGTCGTGACTCCCCGGTTCCCCGTGCTCGACGCGCTTCGCGCTGTCGGTGCCCTCGCCGTCCTCACCACGCACGTGGCGTTCCACGCCGGCGCCTACGGCCGCGGGGGCACCGTCGGCGTGCTCCTCGCACGGTTGGACGTCGGCGTGGCGCTGTTCTTCGTCCTCTCGGGCTTCCTGCTCTCCCGGCCGTACCTGGCTCGCGCGGCCCTCGGCCGGCCGCGACCGGCCACCGGCCGCTACCTGGCCAAGCGGCTGCTGCGGATCTACCCGGTCTACCTCGTCGCCGCGGTCGTCGCGCTCACGGCCCTCCCTGCGAACCACGACCTCGGGCTCCGCGATTGGGTGGTCACCCTCACGCTCGCCACCATCTTCGTCGATCCGCTGGCACCCGCCGGCCTGGGACAGATGTGGAGCCTCGGGGTGGAAGCGACCTTCTACCTGGCCCTGCCGGCCTTCATGCTCCTCGCCACCGGACGGCGCAGGCTCTCCCCCGCGCGGGTCGCCGCCGTGCTCGCCCTCGGTGTGGCCACCACCATCTGGTGGCACCTCGACGGCGCCGCCCGGGCGCAGGGCGCCACGCCGGGACCGGCGCTGCTGTGGCTGCCCGGCTTCCTGAGCTGGTTCGCGGTGGGGATCGGCCTGGCGTTGCTCCACGTCCAGCACGCTCGTGGACGAGGCAACCGGGTCAGTGCGGCCGTCCTCGCCCTCGGGCGGCAACCCGGGGTCTGCTGGGCGCTGGCCCTGGGCCTCCTGCTCGCTGCCGCCACTCCCCTCGCTGGACCGACGTCGTTGACCGTGCTCCCGACCGACGCGGAGTCCCTGACCAAGAACCTCCTCTACGCGCTGGTGGGCGGCCTGACCGTGCTCGCCGGCATCGCGGCGGATCCGGGCGGCCGGTTCGGCAGGGCGCTCGGGAGCTCACCCGCACGACGGCTCGGAGTCGTCTCCTACAGCGTGTTCTGCCTCCACCTGATCCTGCTCGAGCTGATCGCCGAGGCGATGGACTACCCGCTCTTCGGTGGGAACGGCGTACAGCTGTGGGTGCTCACCGTCGCCTCGACCCTGGTGGCGGCAGAGGTCGCCTACCGTCTGGTCGAACGCCCGGCCATGCGGCTGTTCCGCCTGGCGCCGGAACGCCGGTCGCCCGCTGCGGCAGCCACCGCGGCCACGGGCACGACGAGCAGGTAGCCGACCCAGGCCTGCTCCCCCGCCCACCCGGCTGCGCTGCCCCACGGCTGGACTGCATAGGCGAGGGACGCCACGACGACCGGCAGCGCCATCACCCAGGGCGCGACCTCCGGTGCTCGCTTCGCCAGCACCCACCACAGTGCCACCGCGCCCAGGGCGAGGATCGAGCCGACGGCCCCGGCCACCAGCCCTCCGGCGACGACGCCCGCGGCCCCGGCCGCCGGCAGCGGCAGCCGCCGGTCGGTCAGTGCGGCGCGGGGTGGCCCACTCCAACGTCGACGGGTCAGCCAGACCACCGCCAGCAGGCCGAGGACCGCGACGCCGCCGGCCACGAGACCGAGGCGGTAGATCCGGTCCGGGGCGAACCGCACGGTCACCGGCTCCGCACCGTCCACGACGAAGCCCTGCTGCCACCCGTCGAGGACGACCGGCTCGAGCTCGTCCCCGTCCTGGCTCGCGACCCAGCCGGCGTTGGCGTTCTCCCGCATGGTCACGACCGCGTCGTTCCCGGCCGGCAGGAGCGTCCGCTCGACGGGTCCGGTGACGTCGAGACCGGCGGGCACCGGAGCAGGTCGCGGCCCTGGGTCCGTCTCGGACGTGAGGACCACGGAGGCGACGTCGGCGGCCTCCGACCGCGCGGCGACCACCTCCACCGTCCCGCTCGCCAGGGCCACGCCGCCGGAGCCGCAGGCCTCGGCCGGGACCGTCTCTCCTCGCAGGAGCTGCAGCGGCGAGGCCAGCAGAGCGGTACGGAGCAGTCGGGTCCCGACCCGGACGTCGGGTCCGGACCCGCACGGGTGCTCCACGACCTCGGCCGGGAGCCGGAGCGGGAGGAACGGGACACCCGCCACCGTCAGCTCGCCGATCCCCACGGGCACGGCCCGCTCGGAGCCGTCGAACGCCAGGTCCGAGACCGTCTCCGAGGTGAGGACCCGCAGGCTCAAGCCGTCGGCGCGGACCGCCGGGAAGGTCGCCCGTCCGTCGCGGCCCAGGTCGACCAGCTCCTCCACGACGCGTCTCCCCTGACGAAGACGGACGAGCACCCGGTCCGGCAGGCGCGCGGCCACATCGGCGTCCACGTCGAGGTCGATGCCGGACACCGACCTGCGTCCGAGCCAGGACAGGTCGAGCTCCGGCTGGTCCTCCCCGGTCGCGGCCAGCCACGTGGTGGTCGGGTCCCCGTCCACGGCGGCGACAGCACCGGCACGCGGGTCGGCGAGCGACCTCGAGGAGACCCGCACCGACGTCGGCTGCCCGGCCAGGACGAGGTCGTCCAGGGCCGGCCCGCTGCGAGGCCTCGCGCGCACCGCGACGGCGTACTCCTCGGCGTCGGTGAGCTCGAAGACCCGGCGCAGCACCGGGCCCTCCTCGGAGGTGCGACCCCGGCCGGCGGCGCACCGGTCCTCGAAGCCGATCTCGACGCAGCCGGTACGGGCGTCGAGGTCGGCCCGCAGCACGACCGCGTCGGGCGCACCCCAGGTCTCGGGCAACGTCGGGAGGACCAGCGCCCGGCCGACGGACACCCCTGGGATGGCGACCTCCGCCAGGGCCAGGCCTCCGCCCAGGTCCTCCTCGGCGTCCTCCACCCGGAGCCAACCGATCTCACCGGGCTCGCCCGTGTCCGCCGCCGCGGGCAGCGGCACCGTGCGGGTGCCGCCGGGGCTGATCAGCACCGGTTCGGAGGAGCCGTGCTCGGTGACCACGCGGAGCGTCTGGCGGCCTTCGTCCGCTCCCGCCGTGATCGTCACCGTGTCGACCGCGAGCGGCTCCTCGAGGTCGACGCGCCACCACGGCCGCTCGTCCCGGGAGAAGCCGACGAACCCGGAGGTCCACACCGTGTCCACGACGCCGTCGAGGGCGGCATAGGGCAGCGCACCACGACGGCTCCCGCCGATGGTCCCCGCGTCCGACGCGGAGGTCGAGGCCGAGACCGAGGAGGCGCCGTCGAGCCGGGCGGTCGTGGCCCAGCGGTCGCCGCCCTCGAGGGGGTAGTCGCGCGCGGGACTGCCCGTGCGACGCACGTCGCCCGGGGTGAGGACCGGCGAGTCCGCGTCGTGGACCCGGCCGAAGGCGCGCTCCCGCGCGCGGAGGCCGTCGGTGAGGACCACGCGCCCCGGCCGCGCCTCGTCCTCTGCGCCGGCGTCGACAGCCAGCCTGACGGGTGCGCTGTCGATCACGTCGAGGTCGAGCAGGTCAGGGAGGTCCTCCGGGCCTGCCGCCACCACGGCAGGCTCGTCGGCCGACACCGCCGGGGCGGGCGCCGGCTGCACGGCGTAGACCTCGACCGCCGGGTACCTCGCCTGGCGTCCGCCGTCGACGAGCACCCGGTCGGGGCCGTTGCGGAGATGACCCTCCGCCCCGAGGACCGGCCCGAAGGCGGCCACCCGCTCGAGACCCGGCGACGTCGCGAGCGCCTGGTGGACGAGGACCGGGTCGGGCACGTCGTCGGAGCGCTGGAGGTCGTTGCGGACGACGAGGTGCTCCACCCCGGCTCGCCGCAGTGCCTCGGTGAGGCCCTCGGAGCCCTCGCCCGCCGCGAACCGGCGCTCGAGACCGTCGAGCATCCGGATGGTGCCCGGCCGCGTGAGCGGGATGATGTTCCGGACCGCCCACGGGGAGGAGGCCAGCCACTGGAAGGGTTCGTCGGCGGTGTCGCCCCAGACGTACTGGGCGAACGGGGAGCCCGGCACCAGCAGCGCCGTGCCACCCGTCGTCCGCTCACCCACGAAGTCCGCGGCCTGTCGCCAGTAGTCGGGCGCGCCGAGGGTCGCGCCGGCCGGCTGCAGGCGGCCCTGCAACGCCGGCAGGGCGGTGACCGCCACCGCGATCACCGCAGCCACCGCCAGGACGCCCTGGTTGAACCGCTCGGCGCGCGGCAGGTCCGCCTCCTGCCGTGCCCGGACCGCTCGGTCGACGACGTGGGCCAGGCCCAGGACCAGCGGCAACCGCACGAGGGGGTCGAACTTGTGCACGTTGCGTAGCGGGGCGAGCGCACCGTCGAGCAGCTCCGCCACCGGGGCCGCCCACCAGCCCTCGACGACCCCGCGGTGGCCTGCCGTCACCATGAGCACGCCGACGAGCAACGACAGGGCCAGGAACGGGCGGTGCGGCGTGCGCCGGTCCAGCAGGCCGGCCAGGCCCAGGAGGAGCAGGACTCCGCTGATCGGCGCCAGCCAGGCGGTCCGCAGCAGGTCGTTCCCGGCCCGCGAGCCGACGTCGACGTAGGGCACCCAGTTCGAGGTGCCTCGCAGCGTGTCGAACAGCGTGGTCGGGAACGTGGTGACCGAGGCCGTCTCGATGAAGTCGAGGAAGGGCGGGCTGTAGGCGCCCATCACGAACAGCGGCACCAGCCACCACAGGGTGCCCAGCGCCGTGCACAGCGGCCACCAGAGCATCAGCGCGCGGCGGCGCGGACCGCTCGTCCGGGTGAGCAGCCAGATGATGCCCATCGGGAGGACCGCGAACGTGGCCGCGGCGTTGACGCCACCCACCATCGCCACGGCCAGCCCGGAGAGCGCCGCTGCTCGGCGCGGCGAGCCGACCCTGGAGCCGCGGATCAAGGGGAGGAGCACCCACGGCGCGAGCGCGCCGGGCCAGGCCTCGATGGAGATCGGTCCGAGGACGGTCAGCACCCGCGGCGACAGCGCGAAGGCGAAGCCGGCGAGGAGGCACGCGAGGTCGGACCGCACTCCGAGGGCGCGGGCGACCCGGGCCGTGCCCACCAGCGCGACCGACATCACCAGGCCTTGCCACAGCCGCTGCACCACCCACGCGGGCACGTCGAGCAGCCAGCCGAGGAGGAAGAAGGGCCCCATCGGCCAGAGGTAGCCGTAGGCCTGGTTCTGCAGCTGGCCGCACGCCCCCTCGGGGTCCCACAGGTGCAGGGCCCGCGCGAGCCAGTCGGCAGGCGCGAGCGCGAGGTCCACCTTGGTGTCGGCGGTCAGCAGCCCCGGATCCTGCACCAGGGCCAGGCCCACGAGCAGTGCGCACGACGCGAGCAGCCGCAAGCGGAAGGCCGCCACGGGGGCCGGCGCCGGCAGCGCGTCGGTCGCCGACGTGGCTTCCGGCGCTGTCCTCCGAGCGCTCACCTCTTCCGCAGGACGACGACGAGGTTCCACGTCACCACCTCGCGGACGACCGGAACCCGCAGCAGCCACCGCGACCACCACGGGTGGTAGCGGGGCGTGAGGTCCACGACCTCGGCGACACCGAGGTCCCGCTGGGCCCGCGCCCACCGCAGGCCCTCGCCGGCGGTCACCTTGAACAGGGACTCGCCGTAGCGGTTCTTCGGCTCGCGGCCGTTCTTGCGGACGTACCTGCGTCGCGCGCGCTGCCCGCCGAGGTAGTGCCACGGCGCGGACTCGTGGCCGCCCCACGGGCCCCACCACAAGGTCCACGAGAGGAACACCGTGCCGCCGGGCCGCGTGACCCGGAGCATCTCCTCGGCCATCCGCCACGGGTCGGGGACGTGCTCGAGCACGTTCGAGGAGTAGCACACGTCGAGGCTGCCGGTCCGGAAGGGCAGCTGCATCCCGCTGCCGACGACCGTCCCCGAGGCGATGCTCCCCAGCCGGGCCATCTCACCGACATCCGCGTCGAGGGCCCAGTAGGTCGCCCCTGCGGCGCGGAAGGCGTCGCGGAAGTACCCGGGTCCCCCGCCCACGTCGAGCACCGTCGCCCCCGCCAGCGGGACGTAGGTCGACAGCTGGTTCACGGAGTCCTCGGCCAGCGCGGCGTAGAAGCGCCCCGGGTCCGTCTGCTCCACGCGGAACTCCCGCAGCAGGCGCACAGACCTTCCCCAGGTGGCCCTCCACGGAGGCCGGCCAGGGCTCTCGCCGGAAGCTGCGTGGGGCACGCCGGGCACCCTACCCACTGGTACGTTGCCCCGGGTGCGAGAAGGACAGACGGAGGACCCGGGCGGGCCGCTCGAGCCGCTCGCAGGCAAGCACGTGGCGTTCCTGAGCTGGCGGGACACCCGCAACCCGGAGGGCGGCGGCGCCGAGCGGTACCTCGAGAAGATGGCTGCCGGGCTGGTGGCCCGCGGCTGCCGCGTCACCATCTTCTGCGCCGCCCACGCCGCAGCACCTCCGGAGGAGGTGGTGGACGGCATCACCTTCGTCCGGCGTGGCTCGAAGATGTCGGTCTACCCGGCCGGTCTCCGAGCGCTCGCCAGCGGGCGGCTCGGCGAGGTGGACCTGGTCGTGGACGTGCAGAACGGGATGCCTTTCCTCAGCCGGCTGGTGACCCGCCGACCGGTCGTCGTCCTGGTCCACCACGTGCACCGCGAACAGTGGCCGGTCGTCTACAGCGGTGCCACGGCGAAGGTCGGCTGGTGGGTCGAGCGGCGCTTCGCGCCGTGGCTCTACCGACGCTGCCAGTACGTCGCCGTCTCCCGCGCCACCCGCGCCGAGCTGCGCGAGCTCGGGGTCCGCGGCCCGCGGATCGCCGTCGTCCACAACGGGACCGACCCCGTCGTCCCCGTCGACCCCGGCAAGTCCGCCATCCCGGTCGTCGCGGTCGTGGGCCGACTGGTCCCGCACAAGCAGGTGGAGCACGCCATCGACGCGGTGCTGGCGCTCCGGGACCGTCATCCCGGGCTCCGGCTCCACGTCGTCGGTGGGGGCTGGTGGGAGGCGGAGCTCCACGAGTACGCCCGGAGCCGGGGCGCTGGCGCCTCGGTGGTCTTCGAGGGCCACGTCGACGAGGAGCGCAAGCACGAGGTCTACGAACGTGCCTGGCTGCTCGCGCTGCCGTCCCTCAAGGAGGGATGGGGGCTGGTCATCGGCGAGGCCGGCATGCACGCGACCCCGACGGTCGCCTACCGGTCGGCCGGGGGGACCCGTGAGTCGATCGAGGACGGTCGCTCAGGCGTCCTGGTCGACACGCCCGAGCAGCTCACGGAGACCATCGGTCGCCTTCTCGACGACGACGAGGAGCGCGGTCGTCTGGCCGACGGCGCGCGGAGGATGAGCCACGCCTACACCTGGGACCAAGCACAGCACTCGTTCGCCCTCGTCGTGCAGGCGGCATTGAGCCGGGTGCACGTGGACAGCCAGGATCCGGCGGACCCGCAGGAGCTGGTCAGCAAGCGGCGAGGAACGGGGTGGTGGTGGCGGCGCCGTTGAGACGCCACCACGGCTCAGCCGTTGGTGCCGTACTGGATGACCGGCTGGTTGACGTTGGCGGGGGACTTCCCGCTCGGTTCCGTCTGCGCCGAGACGACCCCGACGATGGTCGCCGAGGCGACGATCCCCCCGACCAGCAGACTGCCGACGATGCCCGCGATGCTTCCCACGATGTAAACCCTCCCTAGGTCCCGGGGGAACGGTAACAGCGGTCACCAGCGACCGGGGCTTTTCCCGAGACCTGAATCACGGGGCCGCGCGGACGCGACGCCGTCCGGCGGCAGCGAGGCACGGTCCCGCGACGAGGCAGGCGATCCAGAGACCCCACGCGAGCACGGCGGCCACCGTCCACACCGCGGGCACGGCCCTCACCCGGACGACCTGCTCGAGCTCGACCACGAGCAGGTCGTCCGTGCGGAGGAGCTCGCGCCCGGCGACCCCGGGTGCCTCCCCCGGCGCGGTGCGGTCGAGCGCCACGAGGCCGATGCCGAGGGCGGCCAGCTGCTCCGCCCGGGCCACCGGCGTGCCGGCGTCGAGCGCTCCCGCGGCCGCGACCACCCTCGGGTCCTCGCCCGCGACGGTCCGGCCGGAGACGACCAGCTCGTCGCTGCTCACGAAGTCCCGGCCCAGGTACCGGCCGAGCGGATCGAGGACCTTCCGGCCGCCGTTCCAGGCGGGCTGCCGGTAGCTCGACAGCGGCAGGACGAGGACGTCCCCCGGGCCCGCCGATGCGACCACCTCACGCGCCGCGGCGTACGACTCGGGGTAGCCGGTCGGCTCGAGGCGACCGCCGAGGCCGAGCGCGGCATCCGGGAGCAGCGTCACGGGCAGCACGACCGCCACCGCGCCGAGGGCCGCTCGCGGGACCACACCGCGGACCCGGCGCAGGGTCACCGCAGCCCCGTGGCCGACCACCGCAGCCACCAGCGGTGCGCACAGCAGCAGCAGTCGCGCGCCGTCGCGGAGCAGCCCCCCGCCCGGCGCGTGCGTCGCCAGCCAGCCGACCAGCGCCGGGGCGGCCCAGGTGGCGAGGGCGACGAGGAACCCGACCGCCCAGCAGAGCAGGAGGGGGACGGCATCACGCCGAGCGACGGACCGCCACCAGGCACGGTGCCCCACCGCGGCGAGCACCACCAGGAGCGCGAGACCGAGCCAGGCGAGGACGCCCTCACGCGACGGGAGGACGACCTCGACGTTCCACACCCCGCCGAGCGCGAGCGCCGCGAGCGGGGGCGGGAGCGCACCGTCGGGCCCCAGGGCGAACGCCCCGGCCCCGGCCCCGGCCGCGTCCCCGCGCGCGTCGGCCGCGTGGAGCAGGCCCGTGACCAACCACGGCGCGTTCCCCGCCACGGCCAGGCCGACCGCCCGCGCGGTGCGCGCCGGTCCGGCTGCGCCGGCGAGCAAGGCCACCGCGGTCGCCACGCCAGCGCTCGCGCTCAGGCAGCCCAGCGGGACGAGCACGAGCAGCGCGGGCGGGAGGCGCCCCTCCGACCGCCACCGGCGAGCCAGGAGGAGGATCCACGGCAGGACGCCGTACCCGACCAGCACCGGCCAGTGGCCGAGCAGCAGGCGCTCGGTGACGAACGGGTTCCACTGGTAGACCGACACCGCGACGAGGCGGCCCAGCAGGGCGCTCCTGGAGCGCCCGGCCGGACCGAGCCGGGCCGCACCCGCACCGCCACCGACGAGCGCACCCAGCAGCACCACGTCCTGCAGCACGGACCCGGGCACCAGCTCGTCCAGCACGGCGACGACCGCGTCCGAGGGCACCGCCCGCGGCAGCGCGGTCCCCACGCCCCACACGTCGGGACGGACGGCGAGGTCCGGCACCCACACCATGTCGTAGGTCAGCACCAGCCCGGGACCGAGGGCAGGCCCGAGCAGGAGGACCGCCAGGGCGAGCGCCCAGACGGTGGGAAGCCAGCTTCGCCAGTCCGACACCCGGTGATCCAACCATCGACGTAGGCTCCTCGCCGTGTCTGAGACGGTGTCGCGGAGCGTCGGGGGCTTCCGCTCCCTCCTGCGAGGTGGGTCGAGCATCGCCGCCGCCATGGGGGTGATGAACCTGGCGACCTACGGCTACACCATCCTCGTCGCCCACCTGGTGGGCCCACGCGACTTCGGCGCGTTCTCGGCGATCATGGGCGTCCTGCTGGTCGTCAACGTCCTCTCGCTGGGGCTGCAGGCCACGGGGGCGCGACGGATCTCGGCACACCCCGGCTCCGCCGTGCCGGTCGAGGCGGCCGTCCTCCGTGTCGCCTACCGCAGCTCGGCCGTGCTCGCCGTCGCACTGCTCGCGCTGGCTCCCCTGCTCGACCTGCTGCTCCGTCTCGACCGCCTCGGCACCGCGGTGCTCGTGGCCGTCGCTGCTGCGCCCATGACCATCATGGGTGGCCAGGCGGGGGTGCTGCAGGGCGAGCGCCGGTGGGGGCCCCTGGCCCTCATCTACCTGGCCCAGGGGCTCGGCCGCGTCGTGCTCGGCACCGGCTTCCTGCTCCTGTGGCGCACCGAGCTCGCCGCGGTGCTCGGTGTCGCGCTCGGGGCCTGGGTGCCGGTCGTCATCGGGTACGTCGCCCTGCGCCGCCCCCGGGTGCCGACACCCGCACCCGCACCGGAGGTCTCGGCCGTGGACGTGCTCCGGGAGGTCGTCGGGAGCAGCCAGGCACTCCTGGCGTTCTTCGCCCTCTCGAACGCCGACATCCTGCTGGCGCGGGCGGTGCTGGACGACCGGACCGCCGGCCTCTACGCCGGGGGGCTCATCCTCGTCAAGGCGATCCTCTTCCTGCCGCAGTTCGTCGCCGTCATCGCCTTCCCGTCCATGGCCACCGAGGGCGCAGACAGCAGCACGCTCGTCAAGAGCCTCGTGGTCGCACTGACGCTCGGGCTGTCCGGCATGGTGGCCACCCTGGTCCTGACCGACCTCGCCCTGCTGTTCGTCGGCGGCGAGGACTTCGCCGGAGTCAAGGACGAGCTGTGGCTCTTCGCGCTGGTCGGCACGCTGCTCTCGATGATCCAGCTGCTGCTCTACTCCGCGTTGGCGAGGCAGCAGTGGGGGGCGATCCTCGCGATCTGGGCCACCCTGGTGGTGCTGCTCTGCATGGTCCCCTTCGTGCACTCCGTGGAGTCGCTCGTGACCCTGGTGCTGGCCCTCGATGCCACCCTGTTCGTCGTGCTGGCGAGCGTCGCCGCCGTCGCGGGTCGCCGATCGGCACCGGACCGCGAGCGAACCCTGGCGGCGTAGGAACCGCCGACCGCGACCGGCGCGGAAGGGCTCAGTGCGCCGCTTCGTGCCAGCTGTGGCCGGTGCCGACGGAGACGTCGAGCGGCACGGCGAGGTCCGCCGCAGCGGCCATCTCCCGGCGCACGAGCTCCTCGAGGGCGTCGCGCTCGCCGTCGGCCACCTCGAGGACCAGCTCGTCGTGGACCTGGAGCAGCATCCGCGACCGGAGCCCCGCCTCGCTGATCGCCCGGTCGACCCGGAGCATCGCGATCTTGATCAGGTCGGCGGCCGAGCCCTGGATCGGCGCGTTGAGCGCCATCCGCTCGGCCATCTCGCGACGCTGGCGGTTGTCGCTGGTGAGATCGGGCAGGTAGCGCCGTCGGCCGTAGATCGTCTCGGTGTACCCGGTACGACGGGCCTCGTCGACCACGCCCGCGAGGTAGTCGCGGATCCCGCCGAAGGTCTCGAAGTACTCGTCCATCAGCACCCGGGCCTCGGACGGCTCGATGGTCAGCTGCTGGCCGAGACCGTAGGCCGAGAGCCCGTAGGCGAGCCCGTAGTTCATCGCCTTGATCTTCGCCCGCATCTCGCCGTCGACCTCCTCGGCGGGCACGTCGAAGACCCGGGCGGCGGTCACCGAGTGGAAGTCCCGCCCCGACCGGAAGGCGTCGATCAGGAGTGCGTCCTCGGACAGGTGCGCCATGATCCGCATCTCGATCTGGCTGTAGTCGGCCGTCATCAGGCACGCGTAGCCGCCGTCGTCGCCCGCACCCTGCCCGACGACGAACGCCTCGCGGATGCGTCGGCCCTCCTCGGTCCGGATCGGGATGTTCTGCAGGTTGGGGTCGGTGCTCGAGAGCCGGCCGGTGGCCGCGATGGTCTGGTTGAACGTCGTGTGGATCCGCCCGTCGGGCGCCACGGTCTTGAGCAGCCCCTCGATCGTCTGGCGCAGCCGGGAGACGTCGCGGTGGCGCAGCAGGTGCAGGAGGAAGGGGTGCTCGGTCTTGACGTAGAGCGACTGCAGCGCGTCGGCGTCGGTCGTGTAGCCGGTCTTGGTCCGCTTCGTCTTGGGCATGTCGAGCTCGTCGAAGAGGACCACCTGCAGCTGCTTCGGGGAGCCGAGGTTGATCTCCTTGCCGATCACCGCGAACGCGTCCTCGGCCGCCAGCTTCACCTCCCCGGCGAAGTGGCGCTCGAGCGACTCGAGGTGCTCGGTGTCGACGGCGATCCCGGTGCGCTCCATCGTCGCGAGGAGGTCGACCAGGGGCAGCTCGATGTCCTCGAGCAGCCGGGTGCCGCCGCGGTCGGCGAGCTCCTCGTCGAGCGCCGCGGCCAGGTCGAGGACCGCACGGGCGTGGAGCATCTCCACCTCGCCGGCGGACTCGGACGACAGGCCGTCGAGGCTGAGCTGGCCGTCGTCTGCTCCCCCGGTGCGCAGCTCGCGCTTGAGGTAGCGCACGGTGAGGTCCGCCAGGTCGTAGGAGCGCTGGTCCGGCCGGGCGAGGTAGGCCGACAGCGCCGTGTCGCGGGACAGCCCGGCCAGCGGCATGCCCCAGGCCTCGAGGGCCAGCATCGGGCCCTTGGCGTCGTGCAGCACCTTCGGCCGCGCCGGGTCGGCGAGCCATGCCGCCAAGGCGTCCTGGTCGTCAGGGTCGAGCCGGTCGCTCGCCACCCAGGCCGCGGTCCCCTCCGTCGTCGCCAGGGCCAGCGAGTCGACGTCGCCGCTGCCCGCTCCCCACCGGCCGGCGACGTGGAGACCGACCCGCTCGTCCGACGCCGCGTGCTCCGCCAGCCAGGCGCGCAGTCCGCCCGGCTCGAGGACGCTCATCGCGACGTCGAAGCCGGAGTCGTCGATCTCCTCCTCCGAGCTCAGCGTCTCGAAGAGCCGGTCGCGCAGGACGCGGAACTCCAAGCCGTCGAAGAGGGTGTGCACCTCCTGCCGGTCCCAGGGCCGCATCGCCAGGTCCTCGGGGGCGAGCTCCAGCTCGAGGTCGCACACCAGGGCGTTGAGGCGCCGGTTGCGGATGACGTCGCCCAGGTGGGCCCGGAGCGCCTCGCCCTTCTTGCCGGTGATCTTGTCGGCGTGGGTGATGACGTTGTCGAGCCCGTCGTAGGTGTTGATCCACTTCGCGGCGAAGCCGACACCGACGCCCGGCACACCGGGGAGGTTGTCGGACGTCTCCCCCACGATCGCCGCGATCTCGGGGTAGCGGTGCGGCGGCACGCCGTACTTCGCCTCGACCGCCTCGGGGGTCATCCGGGCCAGGTCGGAGACGCCCCGCATCGGGTAGAGCACCGTCGACCGCTCGGTGACCAGCTGGAGGGAGTCACGGTCGCCGGTGAGGATGAGGACCTCCATCCCCTGCTCGAGGGCGCGGGTGGTGAGGGTGGCGATGATGTCGTCGGCCTCGTAGCCCTCCTTCTTCAGGAACGGGATCCGCAGCGCCTCGAGCACCTCCTCGATCAGCGGCAGCTGGCTGCTGAACTCCCCCGGCGTCTTGGCGCGCTTGGCCTTGTACTCGGCGTACTCCTCCATCCGGAAGGTCTGCCGGGAGACGTCGAAGGCCACCGCGAGGTGCGTCGGCTGCTCGTCGCGGAGGACGTTGATGAGCATCGACGTGAAGCCGTACACCGCGTTGGTGTGCTGCCCGGTGGTGGTGGAGAAGTTCTCGACCGGCAGGGCGAAGAACGCACGGTAGGCCAGCGAGTGGCCGTCGAGCAGCAGCAGGCGCGGGGTGGGGGCCGTGGTGGGAGCATCGGGCACCCGTCGACTCTATCCGCCGCCACCGACAGCCGACCGGTCGGCAAGAATGCCGGTATGGACGTGGAGGACTACATCGCGGCCATGCCGCAGGGCATGGGCACGCTCAACGAGAAGATGGGGATCGAGCTCGTCGAGGCGTCGGCCGAGAAGGTCGTGGCGACGATGCCCGTGGAGGGCAACCAGCAGCCCTACGGCCTGCTGCACGGCGGCGCGTCCGTCGTCCTGGCCGAGACGCTCGGCTCGATCGGCGCCGCCCTCCACGCACACCCCGACCGGGCGGCCGTGGGCGTCGACATCAACGCCACCCACCACCGCGCCGCCACCTCCGGGACCGTGACGGGCACCGCGACGCCGATCCACCTCGGACGGACGTCGGCGTCCTTCGAGATCGCCATCACCGACGAGCGTGGGAAGCGGGTGTGCACCTCGCGGCTCACCTGCGCGCTGGTGCCGAAGGAGCAGCTCGGTCTCTAGCGCCCGCCGGCGGCGGCTCCGGACCGCGCCCGACCGGCTCCTCCCGACTAGGACGCCGAGTGGGCCCTGCGCTGGGAACGCCGTGCCGCCAGCACCTGGGTCAGCTGACGACCGCCGCGCTCGTGCGCCGGTCGCTGGGCGGCGAGCTTGGCCCGCACCGTGTGCGTGTTCGCCACCCGCAGGACGGCCTGCGGCCCCAGCGAGAGCCGGGCCATGAACCGGTTGGCGTCGCGCGACCCGGAGGTGGCGGCGGTGGCGAGGTGGTTGACCCCGAGCTCCTCGGCGAAGCCCACCGCGGCCTCCATCAGGGTGCGCCCGACCCCGTGGCGCCGGTGCTCGGGAAGGACGTGGAGCGACAGCGCCTGCACCGTCGGCTCGAGGTTGAGCGGGCTCAACGTCGTCACCCGCAGGAAGACGGCCCCAGCGACCCGGCCGTCGAGCTCGGCGACCACGATCCGCTGCTCGGGCGAGTCGGTGGCCGCCTTCACGATCAGCTCGAGCTCGGCGACCTGCTCGTGACGGTCCACCCGCCGCAGCGAGTCGGACCACATCTCGGCGAGCAGGGGTACGTCGGTGAGCTCGGCGCACCTCACGGTCACCAACGAGCGGTGCATGTGCCCTGCCTTCCACCCGGCCCCAGGCCGGTGACGAGACGACTCGGTGACGACCGGTCCCCGAGGACGTCACCTGCTCCGGTCGAGACTACGCTCCTCCCGCGGTCCTGTCAGACCTGTGGGTGAGGAGTGCTGTGGTTCCCGGAGTGGGCACGCTGGTCAACGTCCTCGCGGTCCTCGCAGGTGGCCTGCTCGGGCTGCTGCTCGGGAACCGGCTGCCGGTGCGGACCCGCGAGGTCGTGACGGACGGTCTGGGGCTCGTCACCCTGCTCATCGCCGGGACCTCCGCGGTGGCGGTGCTCGACGTCGACCTCGCCGCCGCCGTCGGCTCGAGCGCGCCCATGCTGATCGTCCTGGGTGCCCTGCTCCTCGGTGGCATCACCGGGTCGCTGCTCGCCCTCGAGCACCGCGTCGAGTCGCTCGGCGGATGGCTGCAGCGGGTGCTCTCCGGCGGCAGCCACGGGTCGGCGGACCGGCAGCGCTTCATCGAGGGCTTCGTCGTCTCCTCCCTCGTCTTCTGCACCGGCCCCCTGACGATCCTGGGCTCCCTCAACGACGGACTGGGCAACGGCGCGGACCAGCTCTTCCTCAAGTCGGCGCTCGACGGCTTCGCGGCCATCGCCTTCGCGGCCTCGTTCGGATGGGGCGTCCTGGCCTCGGCCGTCACCGTGGTCGTCGTCCAGGGAACGCTCACCGTCGCCGGCGCAGCCCTCGGCGACGTCCTGCCCGAGGCGCACCTCGCTGCCGTCACCGCCACCGGCGGCCTGCTCCTCGTCGGCGTAGCCCTGCGTCTGCTGCGAGTCCGTGACATCCCGGTGGCCGACCTCCTCCCCGCCCTCCTGGTGGCCCCGGTCCTCGTCCAGGTCGTCATCGCCGTCCGCTGAGGCCACCGGTCGGCGTCGTTGACGTAACGGTTTGGTGACGACAGGGTGCCGTACACCACACCGCCCTCCAGCCGGACCTACGGTGACGAGGCCATGGCTGGCCTCCGCGGGGCGGCTCCTGCGGTGAAGCGCACCACTCGCTACAGAAAGGTTCACCACGTGAATCGATCCACAACCGCCTCCTGGGTGAGGCTGATGGCCGGCACTGCCGCGCTGACGCTCACACTGGCCGCCTGCGGCTCCGAGGACGAGTCGCCCGAGGCGGGCGACGACCCGACCTCGACCACGTCGGAGTCGGAGACGACCGGCGCCGACGAGACGTTCACCGACGACAAGTGCACGTCCAAGTCCACCAGCGCCGACACCTACAAGGTCGGCGGCATCCTGCCCCTCACCGGCAACCTGGCCTACCTCGGCCCGCCGGAGATCGCGGGCGTCGGCCTGGCCGTCTCCGACATCAACGCCGCGGGTGGCGTGGCCGGCGCCGACGCCTGCCACCTGATCCTCGACTCGGGTGACACCACCGACCTGTCGGTCAGCACGGCGACGGCCGACCGCCTCATCAACGCCGAGCCGTCGATCGTGGTCGGCGCCGCCTCCTCCAGCGTCTCGCTGAACGTGGTGGACTCCTTCACCGACGCCAAGATCGTCCAGGTCTCGCCCGCCAACACGGCCGTCGACCTGTCCGGCTACTCGCCGTACTACTTCCGCACCGCCCCGCCGGACGGCATCCAGGGCTCGGCCCTCGGCACGCTGATCTCCAGCGACGGCTACTCGCGGGTCGCCTTCCTCACCTTCAGCGACACCTACGGCACCGGCCTGCGCAACGCCGTGCAGGAGACCCTCGAGTCCTCCGGCGGCGAGTGCGTCTACGGCTGCAAGGGCGACGGTGACGAGTTCCCGGCCGGCCAGACCACCTTCTCCTCCGACGTGAGCGCCGCGCTGGCCACGAACCCGGACGCGATCGTGATCCTGGCCTTCGACGAGACCAAGGCGATCGTCCCCGAGCTGGTCAACCAGGGCTGGGACATGTCGAAGACCTACCTCTCCGACGGCAACACCGCGGACTACTCCGAGGACTTCCCGGCCGGCACCCTCGAGGGCGCGCAGGGCACCATCCCCGGCGCGGACGCCTCCGAGGACTTCAAGCAGCGCCTCCAGGGCTGGAACCAGCAGGTCAACGGCGAGGAGCTGTCCGACTACGCCTACGCGGCGGAGTCCTACGACGCCGCCATCCTCGGCGCGCTCGCGGCGGCGAAGGGCGGCTCGACCGACCCCGACACCATCCGGGAGAACTACGCGGCGGTCTCCGGCGCCAACGGCGGCGAGGAGTGCACCACCTACGCCGACTGCCTCGCCCTGATCGAGGACGGTTCGGACATCCAGTACGCCGGTCCCTCCGGCATCGGCCCGATCGACGAGGAGAACGACCCGTCCTCGGCGTTCGTCGGCATCTACACCTACGACGGCCAGAACAAGAACCAGTTCAGCACCACCGTCGAGGGCAACAAGCAGTGACCAGCTGATCAGCTGCTGATCACCCGCTGACAGCGCCCCGGGCCGCCAGGCCCGGGGCGCTGTCGCGTCTGCGGCTCCCCCGCACCCGCGCACGCACCCGCGCCCGCACCCAGCACAGCGGCCCCCCACACAGCGCAGCGCCCCGGACCTCGTCGTGAGGTCCGGGGCGCTGGTGTCGTGAGCTGGTGCCCTCGGCCGCGCGGGCAGAGGTCAGGCCGGGCCGGCGTCCCGCTGCTCGTCGACGTCCTTGGCGAGGGTGCCGAGGTAGAGCTCGATCACCTTGGGGTCGTTGGCCAGCTCGCGGCCCGTGCCGGTGTAGGCGTCACGGCCCTGGTCGAGGACGTAGCCCCGGTCGCAGATCTGCAGGCAGCGGCGGGCGTTCTGCTCCACCATGACGACGCAGACACCGGTCTTGTTGATCCGGCGGGTGCGGATGAACGTCTCGTCCTGCCGCACCGGGGACAGGCCCGCGGACGGCTCGTCGAGCAGCAGGACCTTCGGCTCCATCATCAGCGCGCGCGCCATCGCGAGCGACTGCCGCTCGCCGCCGGAGAGAGCTCCCGCGCTGCGGTCCTTGCGCTCGTGCAGGTTCGGGAAGAGGTCCCACATCGCGCCGAGACGCTCCTGCAGCTTCTTGGGTCGCAGGTAGAGCCCCATCCGGAGGTTCTCCTCGATGGAGAGCGACGGGAACACGTTGTTGGTCTGCGGCACGAAGCCGACGCCCATCTGGACCAGCTTGTTGGCGCGGGCGTTGGTGATGTCCTCGCCGTGCAGCTCCACGCTGCCCGAGTGGACCTTGACCAGGCCGAACATCGCCTTGAGCAGCGTCGACTTGCCGGCGCCGTTGGGGCCGATGATGCCGATCATCTCCCCTGGGTACGCCACCAGGCTGCACCCGTTGAGAATGTTGACGCCCGGCAGGTAGCCGGCCACCAGGTCGGTCGCCTCGATGACGGCCTGCTGGCGGCCGCCCTCGGGGGCGGCGGAGTGCTGTACCTGGGTCACGGCTTCTCTCCCTCGGGCTTGTGCGCCTGGTGCCGACCGGGCTGGTGCGCGGCCTCGTCGGCCCGGACCTCGTCCTCCAGGGCGTGGACCGCGTCGTCGCTGAGCAGCTCGTCGTCGCCGAGGTCGGTGTCGTGGTGGGCGCCGAGGTAGGCGTCGATGACGGCCTCGTTGGACATGACGGTGTCGGCCGGGCCCTCCGCGACGATGCGACCCTCCGCCATCACCACGACCCAGTCCGAGATGTGGCGCACGACGTGCATGTCGTGCTCGACGAAGAGGACGGTCATCCCCTCGTCGCGCAGCGACTGGATGTGTCCGAGCAGCGACTGGGTCAGCGCGGGGTTCACGCCTGCCATCGGCTCGTCCAGCATGATCATCTTCGGGTCGCTCATGAGCGCCCGCGCCATCTCGAGCAGCTTGCGCTGGCCACCCGAGAGACTGCCGGCGTAGTCGTTCTTCTTCTCGAGCAGCTTGAAGCGCGCCAGCAGCTCCTCGGCCTTCTCGGCGACCGCCTTCTCCTGACCGCGCCAGAAGGGCTTGAACGCCGACTTCAGCAGGTTCTCCCCGGCCTGGTTCTGCGCGCCGAGCATCATGTTGTCCATCACCGTCATCCGGTTGAGGGACTTCGTGAGCTGGAACGTGCGGACCATCCCGGCGCGCGCGACCGACGAGGACGACGTCTTGTTCAACGCCCTGCCGTCGAACTCCCAGTGCGCCCCCCTGCCGGCGGACGTCGGCTTGTCGAAGCCGGTGATCAGGTTGAAGAACGTCGTCTTGCCCGCACCGTTGGGGCCGATCAGGGCGGTGATGATGCCGCGCTGGACCTCGAGGTGGTCGACGTCGACGGCCGTGATGCCGCCGAACTGGCGCTCGATCTTGTCGACCTTGAGGATCGGGTCGGGCTTGACCGCGCCGGGCTCCGGACGGACGCCCGCCATCAGCTCGCGGCGGGCGGCAGGATCGGCGAGCGCCGCCGCGCGGGTGCCGGGGGTTCCCGGCGTGGTGGTCTCAGACATTGAACCGGAGCTCCCTCTTGTCGCCGAGGATTCCTTGTGGTCGGAAGATGACGAGCAGGACGAGTGCGATGCCCACGGCGACGAAGGAGAACTGCTCGGTCTGCTGGGCGCCCATGATGCTGTCCGGGACGTAGGCGCGGGCCAGCTCACGGACGAGGATACGGGCCGAGAAGAAGATGATCGTGCCGAGCACCGGCCCGAAGATCGTCGCGGCGCCACCGAGCAGCAGCGCCGTGTAGGCGAAGAACGTGATCTGCCGGCCGAGTGCGTCCGGCTGGACCGTCGACGCGAGCACGTAGACCATCCCGCCGAGCGCGCCGAAGAGGCCGCCGATGACCAGCGACTGCATCTTCACCATGAAGACGTTGCGGCCGAGGCTGCGCATGGCGTCCTCGTCCTCGCGGATGCCGCGGAGCAGCCGGCCCCAGGGGCTGCGGACGAGCAGGTAGATGATCAGCGTGCTGATCGCCACGAGCGTCCAGGCCACGGCCCGGACCCACCAGCCGTTGACGCCCGTGCGGCCGTAGGTGACCGGCATGGCGAAGAAGAGCGCCAGGAAGCCGAGCACCACCAGGGCGGTCACGAGGGCCTTGCCAGCCCGGCCGGTCAGGGCCGACGGCTGCACGGCGCTCTCGGGGTCGCGGGCCTTCTTGAGCCGGCGACCCAGGACGACGACCGCCACGACACAGGCGAGGAAGACCAGCCCGCCGAGCGCACGTGCCCACCCGGCTCCGCCGGCCACGTCGGTGTAGTTGAAGGGGATCAGCGTGAAGCGGCCGTCCCCGAAGAAGGAGAGCGCGACGAAGTCGGACTGGTAGGTCCGGCCCTGGATGCCCTGGGCGCCACCGGTGAGGTCCTTGAGCATCGACAACCGGCCGACGAACCGGATGATCTCCGCCGCCGAGATGGTCACGATCGCGAGGTAGTCACCTCGCAGCTGCAGCGTCGGGATGCCGAGCACCAGGGCGAAGAGGAACGCGACCCCGAGGCCGATGAGCACCGCGACGATGATCGGCAGGTCGTGGACCAGGGAGATCGCGAAGCCGTACGCGCCGAGCAGCATGAAGCCCGACTGGCCGAAGTTGAGCAGGCCGGTGTACCCGAAGTGCAGGTTCAGGCCGATGACGGCGATGGCGACCGCGGCCGTGCCGGGGCTGATCATCTCGCGGATGACCGCGCCGAGGATGTTGAGGATGATGTCCATGTCTTGTCCCTCTTCCCTTCTCAGCCGACCCGCTCGGCGCGGCCGAGGAGGCCCTGGGGCCTCACCAGCAGCAGGATGATGAGGATGGCGAGGGCTACGGCGTACTTCAGGTCACCCGGGGCACCGAGCGGTCCGGCCAGCTCCACGACGAGCCCGATGATGATCGAGCCGACGAAGGCGCCGAACGCCGTGCCCAGACCGCCGAGGGTGACGGCGGCGAAGAGCAGCAGCAGGATCTGCATGCCGGTGTCCCAGCGGATGCCGTTGCTGATGACCAGCGCGTAGAGGACGCCGGCGAGACCGGCGAGGCCGGCGGCCGCCGTCCAGACCAGTCGGATGATGCGGTCCACGTCGATGCCCGACGCGGCCGCGAGGGCGGGGTTGTCGGAGACGGCCCGTGTCGCCTGGCCGATCCGGGTGCGGACGAGGACGAACCCGACGATGGCGATCATGACGAGGGCCACGGCCATGGCGAGGAACGAGAGCGTCGTGATCGTGACCGGTCCGATGGTCGTGGTGTCGGACTCGCGGATCGCCACCTTGAGCAGCGAGGCGCCGACGAAGAACTGGTAGGCGTACTGCGCGGCGAGGGAGAGACCGATCGTGATGATCATCAGCTGGGTGAGGCCGAGCCCTCGGCGACGCAGGGGTTGCCAGATGACGACGTCCTGCGCGAAGCCGACGGCCGCGCAGATGAGCGTCGTGCCGATGATGCCGATCCAGAGGTTGAGGCCCACGACGTTGACCAGCCCGTAGGCGACCATGCCGCCGAGCGTCACGAGCTCGGCGTGGGCGAAGTTGGACAGCCCGGTCGTGCCGTAGATCAGGGAGAGCCCGAGGGAGGCGAGCGCGAGGAGCAGTCCGAGGCGCAGGCCGTTGACGATCGACTGCGCGATCTGCTCGCCGAAGCTGTCCCCACCTGCCTCGTAGTCCGCGCTGCGGACCTCGACGATGGGCGCGACGGTCCGGCCGAGCTGCACCTCGACTTCGACCGAGCCCTCGGGGCCGGCGATCGCAGCCCGCGGGGGCTGCTGCTCCAGGCCCTCGGGAAGCGTGTCCTCGACGAGCTCGACGTAGTAGGTCCCCGCCTCGGAGACGGCGAAGCTGAACTTGCCGTCGTCCTCGGTGGTGACGGTCTCGACCTCGGTGCCCTCGGCGTCGAGGAGCGTCACGTCCACGCCGGCGACCGGGTTGGCGCGGGACCCGACGGTGCCGCTGACGCAGCCGGTCTGGTCCGGCTGCGGGAGGCAGAGGGTGGCCGCACTGGCGCTCGATCCGCTGAGCAGCACGAGGGCGGGGACCAGCAGCCCGGCGAGGAGCAACCCCACCAGTGTCCGGCTCACCCCTCCCCGAGGGTGTGTGCGGACGTGGTGACGTGACTTCAAACCGGTCCTCCCATCCAGGCACCCGGCGGGTACCGCCCGCGCAGTCTAGGGGGCCACAACGTGGTCTGGGGCACATCCGGGGGCAGACCCGCCCGCGGCGGCCCGGGCTTTACCGGTCCGTGACCGGTACGTGACCTTGCGACGTCCTCAGCGGTCGGCGATGCCGGGGCCGTGCTCGACGACGCCGTCGGCGACCTGGCGCATCGAGAGCCGCAGGTCCATCGCCGTCTTCTGGACCCACCGGAACGCCTCGGGCTCGGACAGCCCGAGCTGCTGCTGCAGGACGCCCTTCGCACGGTCGACCGACTTCCGGGTCTCCAGCCGCTCGGTGAGGTCGGCGACGTCCGACTCCAGCAGCGAGAGCTCCGCGAAGCGGCTGACCGCCATCTCGATGGCGGGCACGAGGTCGGACTTGGTGAACGGCTTGACGAGGTAGGCCATCGCACCGGCGTCGCGGGCGCGCTCGACCAGGTCCCGCTGGGAGAAGGCGGTGAGCACGATCACCGGCGCGATCCGCTGCCCGGCGATCGCCTCCGCGGCCGCGATCCCGTCGAGGACCGGCATCTTCACGTCGAGGATGACCAGGTCGGGCCGGTGCTCCTCGGCGAGCTCGATCGCCCGCGCCCCGTCGCCGGCCTGACCGACGACGCGGTACCCCTCCTCCTCCAGCATCTCGGCGAGGTCCATCCGGATGAGCACCTCGTCCTCCGCGATGACGACGGTGCGGGCGCTCGGGTCGGTCGGGGCCTGCGTCACGGCCGACAGGTTACCGACGCTAGGCTCGACAGCCGCACGCCCCGGTAGTCCAACGGCAGAGACACGGTGCTCAAACCACCGCCAGTGTCGGTTCGAATCCGACCCGGGGCACGCACACGCCGCCGCGCCCGGCGCGATGTCGGTGGTCACCGGCAGCCTGGATCCAGGTACGACGCTCGTGTGCGCCGCGAGCGCAGTGTCTTCTGGCGAGCGGCGAAACCGTGTCCGGAGTCGCTCGGCGGCTCTGCGTCAGCCGGCCAAGCGTGAGAGCGTGGCGCGACGCCGTCGACCTCCCACAGCCCAGCTGCCCGGTCTGCGACGACAACGCTGCCGACGCGGATGGCTATGCCGCGCTGCTGGGCTACTACCTCGGCGATGGATGCACCAGCGAGGCCGCGCGCTACTTCGTGCTGCGAGTGTCGTGCGACCTCATCTATCCCGGGATCATCGACGACGTCGAGCGCTGCATGCGGGCAGCCTGTCTCGAAACCACGAGCGGCCGATCGTGCTGAAGCCGTCGCAGCGAGATCTCGTGGCCGCTCACCCGGCCCCTTTCCTGCGCGGCCTTCTCCACTCCGATGGCTGCCGGGTGGCGAACTGGGCGACCCGCGTGGTGGCGGGTGAGCGCAAGCGGTACGACTACCCGAGGTGGCAGTTTCCGAGCCCTTAGTCCGAGCCCTCAGTCCGGTCCTGCGAGGGCTGAGACGGGCGAGGAGATCGAGGAGGGTCGGCACACATCGGAGCGCAGCGACGGGGTGTGCGACCCGTCTCGAAATCCGTTGCCGCGCACCGGCCCTGGGTCGGGTCGCTCAGCCCTGCCGGCGGTACGCCGGCGCCACGCCCTTGATGGCGTCGCCCATCCGGTGGATGCGCAGGGCGTTCGTGGAGCCGGGGATGCCGGGAGGGGCGCCGGCGATGATGACGACGAGGTCGCCCTCCTGGACCCGGCCGATCCGCAGGAGCTGCTCGTCGACCTGGGCGACCATCTCGTCGGTGTGCTCGACCGTGGCGGTCTTGAACGTCTCGACGCCCCAGGTCAGCGAGAGCTGCGAGCGCACCGACGCCTCGGGGGTGAAGGCGAGGATCGGGATCGCGCCCCGCAGCCGGGACATCCGCCGGGCCGAGTCGCCGGTCTGCGTGAAGGCCACGACGTACCTGGCCTCGACCCGCTCGGCCACCTCGAGGGCCGCCTTCGCGATCACGCCGCCCTTGGTGTGGGGATCCCACTGGATCACGTTCACCCGGTCCACGGCCTCGGCCGCCAGCGCGTGCCGCTCGGTCGAGGCGATGATCCGCGCCATGGTCTCGACCGTGACGACGGGGTACTCCCCCACGCTGGTCTCGCCCGACAGCATCACCGCGTCGGCGCCGTCGAGGACGGCGTTCGCCACGTCCGAGGCCTCCGCCCGGGTGGGAGCCGGGCTGGAGATCATCGACTCGAGCATCTGGGTGGCCACGATGACCGGCTTGGCGTTCAGCCGGGCCTTCTCGACGATCCGCTTCTGCAGGAACGGCACGTCCTCGAGCGGGCACTCCACGCCCAGGTCACCGCGGGCGACCATGAAGCCGTCGAAGGCGGCGATGACCTCGTCGAGGTTCTCGATCGCCTGCGGCTTCTCGATCTTGGCGATGACCGGCACCATCACGCCGACCTCGCGCATGATCCGCCGCACGTCCTCCGCGTCGTCCGCGCTGCGCACGAAGCTGAGCGCCACGAAGTCGACCGTGAGGCCGAGCGCGAACCGGAGGTCCCGCTCGTCCTTGTCCGAGAGCGCCGGCACCGACACCGCGACGCCGGGCAGGTTGATGCCCTTGTTGTCCGAGACCCGGCCGCCGACGACCACCTCGGTGTGGACGTCGGTGTCCTCCACCGCGGTGACCCGCAGCCGGACCCGCCCGTCGTCGATGAGGATCGGGTCCCCCGCGGAGACGTCGCCGGGCAGCCCCTTGTACGTCGTCCCGGCGATCTCGGCGTCGCCCGGGACGTCGCGCGTGGTGATCGTCCACGCCTGTCCGCGCTGGAGGACGACCGGACCACCGGCGAACCGCTCGAGCCGGATCTTCGGGCCCTGCAGGTCCGCGAAGATGCCGACCCCGTGACCGGTCTCGTCGGCGGCCTGACGCACCTGGCGGTAGGACTCCGCGTGGTCGGCGTGGGAGCCGTGGCTCATGTTGAGCCGCGCGACGTCCATCCCCGCCTCGACGAGCTCGCGGATCCGACCCGGCGAGGACGTCGCGGGGCCGAGGGTGCAGACGATCTTGGCTCTACGCACGCTTTCAGCGTAGCGGCCGTTGGAACGATCCAACACGTCGACCCGCTCGGTTCTCCCGAGCGGGCCGACGGAGGGAGGCACCGGTTCAGACCGTGAGCGGCCGGTCCGTCGGCCGGACCGGCGCCGGGAGCGCCGTCGACCCGGTCAGGAACTCGTCGACGGCCGCGGCCGCCGCACGGCCCTCCGCGATCGCCCAGACGATCAGCGACTGCCCGCGACCGGCGTCGCCGGCGACGAAGACGCCCGGCACCGAGGACTGGTACGCCGCGTCGCGCACGATGTTGCCGCGCTCGTCGAGGTCGACACCGAGCTGCTCGACCAGGCCGGCCCGCTCCGGGCCGGTGAAGCCCATCGCGAAGAGCACCAGGTCGGCCGGGATCTCCCGCTCCGTGCCCTCGAGCTCGACCAGCCTGCCGTCCTCGAACCGCACGTCGACGAGGCGCAGGGCACGGACGTTGCCCTCGCCGTCCCCGACGAACTCCTTCGTCGAGACCGCGTAGACCCGCTCCCCGCCCTCCTCGTGTGCCGAGGAGACGCGGAACGTCATCGGGTACGTCGGCCACGGCTGGCCGGCCGGGCGCGACTCCGAGGGCTGCGGCATGATCTCGAGCTGGGTGATGGAGGCGGCACCCTGCCGGGTGGACGTGCCGAGGCAGTCCGCGCCGGTGTCGCCACCACCGATGATCACGACGTGCTTGCCCTCGGCCGTGATCTGGCCCTCGACCGTCTCGCCGAGCGCCACGCGGTTCGCCTGCGGCAGGAACTCCATCGCCTGGTGGATGCCCCGCAGCTCGCGGCCCGGCGCCTGCAGGTCGCGCGCGACGGTGCTGCCCGTGGCGAGGACCACGGCGTCGTACCGGTCCCGCAGCTTCTGCCCGGTCAGCTCGCCACCGACGTCGATGCCGACCCGGAAGACGGTGCCCTCCCGGCGCATCTGCTCCAGCCGCCGGTCGAGGACCTTCTTCTCCATCTTGAACTCGGGGATCCCGTACCGCAGCAGACCACCGACCTTGTCGGCGCGCTCGTAGACGGCCACGGTGTGCCCGGCCCGGGTCAGCTGCTGGGCGGCCGCCAGCCCGGCGGGCCCGGAGCCGATGACCGCGACCGTGCGGCCGGAGAGCCACTCGGGCGGCTGCGGCCGGACGTACCCGGACTCGAAGGCCTTGTCCGCGATGGTCACCTCGACGTTCTTGATGGTGACCGGGTCCTGGTTGATGCCCAGCACGCAGGCGGTCTCGCAGGGGGCCGGGCAGAGCCGCCCGGTGAACTCCGGGAAGTTGTTGGTCGCGTGGAGGCGCTCGATGGCCTCCTCCCAGTCGTCGCGCCAGACCAGGTCGTTCCACTCCGGGATGAGGTTGCCCAGCGGGCAGCCCTGGTGGCAGAACGGGATGCCGCAGTCCATGCATCGCCCGGCCTGCGGGGTGATGATCGGCAGCAGCGCGCGGCCGGGGCCGCCCGGGTAGACCTCGGCCCAGTCCTTCACCCGCTCCTCGACGGGACGGCGGGCGGCGACCTCGCGGCCCTCCTTCAAGAATCCCTTGGGGTCAGCCATGGAGAGCTCCCATCATCGCGTTGGCGGTCTCGGTCTCGTCCAGCCCCTCGGCCTCGGCCTTCGCCTTCGCCTCGAGGACCTTGCGGTAGTCGGTCGGCATGACCTCGGTGAAGCGGGCGAGCGCCGCGGGCCAGTCGGCCAGCAGCTCCTGGGCGACCTGCGAGCCGGTCTCCTCGAGGTGCTCGCGGACCAGCTGCTCGAGCTCGTCGGCGGCGTTCCCCTCGACGGGGCGCAGCTCGACCAGCTCGGTGTTGACCCGCTGCTCGACGAGGTCGAGCACCCAGGCGACGCCGCCGGACATGCCGGCCGCGAAGTTGCGGCCGGTCCTGCCCAGCACGACCACCCGGCCGCCGGTCATGTACTCGCAGGCGTGGTCGCCCACGCCCTCGGTGACGGCCCAGGCGCCCGAGTTGCGGACGCAGAACCGCTCACCGACACCGCCGCGCAGGAAGATCCGCCCCGACGTGGCGCCGTAGCCGATCGTGTTGCCGGCGATGACCTGGTCCTCGGAGCGGAACGGCGCCGCACGGTCCGGCCGCACCACGATGCGTCCGCCCGAGAGTCCCTTGCCGACGTAGTCGTTGGCGTCGCCCTCGAGGCGCAGGGTGATCCCGCGCGGGACGAACGCGCCGAAGGACTGGCCGGCGGAGCCGGTGAAGGTCAGGTCGATCGTGCCCTCGGGAAGACCGGCACCGCCGTACCGCTTGGTCACCTCGTGGCCGAGGATGGTGCCGACCGTGCGGTTGACGTTGCGGATCTCGACCTGCCCGCGGACGGGCTCGCCGCGCTCCAGCGCAGCCTCGGCCAGCGGCACCAGGGTGGTCACGTCCAGCGACTTCTCCAGGCCGTGGTCCTGCCCGGTCGTGTTGCGGAGCGCGGCTCCCTCGGGCAGCTCGGGCACGTGCAGGACCGGCGCCAGGTCGAGCCCGGACGCCTTCCAGTGGTCGACGGCCTCGGCGACGTCCAGGGCGTCGACGCGGCCGACGGCCTCGTCGATGCTCCGGAAGCCCAGCTCGGCGAGGTACTCGCGCACCTCCTGGGCGATGTACTCGAAGAAGTTGACGACGTACTCGGCCTTGCCGGTGTAGCGGTCACGGAGCACGGGGTTCTGCGTCGCGACGCCCACGGGGCAGGTGTCGAGGTGGCAGACCCGCATCATGATGCAGCCGGAGACCACCAACGGGGCCGTGGCGAAGCCGAACTCCTCGGCGCCCAGGAGCGCCGCGACGATGACGTCCCGGCCGGTCTTCAGCTGGCCGTCCGCCTGCACGACGATCCGGTCGCGCAGGTTGTTGAGCAGCAGCGTCTGCTGGGTCTCGGCCAGGCCGAGCTCCCAGGGGCCACCGGCGTGCTTCAGCGACGTCAGCGGCGAGGCGCCGGTGCCGCCGTCGTTGCCCGAGATGAGCACGACGTCCGCGTGCGCCTTGGAGACGCCGGTCGCGACCGTGCCGACCCCCACCTCGGAGACCAGCTTGACGTGGACCCGCGCCTGCGGGTTCGCGTTCTTCAGGTCGTGGATCAGCTGGGCGAGGTCCTCGATCGAGTAGATGTCGTGGTGCGGCGGCGGGCTGATCAGGCCGACGCCCGGCGTCGAGTGCCGGGTCTTGGCCACCCAGGGGTAGACCTTGTGGCCCGGCAGCTGGCCACCCTCGCCCGGCTTCGCGCCCTGGGCCATCTTGATCTGGATGTCGTCGGAGTTCGTGAGGTACTCCGCCGTGACGCCGAACCGACCGGACGCGACCTGCTTGATCGCGCTGCGCCGCTCGGGGTCGTAGAGCCGCTCGGGGTCCTCGCCGCCCTCGCCGGTGTTCGACTTGCCGCCGAGCCGGTTCATCGCGATGGCCAGCGTCTCGTGGGCCTCCTGGCTGATCGAGCCGTAGGACATCGCGCCGGTGGAGAACCGCTTGACGATCTCCGAGACCGGCTCGACCTCCTCGATCGGCACCGGCTGGCGGCCGGTCGCCCCGGCATCGCGGAACCGGAACAGGCCGCGCAGCGTCATCAGGCGAGCCGACTGCTCGTCGACTCGCTGGGTGTACTGCTTGAAGACGTCGTAGCGGCCCGAACGGGTCGAGTGCTGGAGCCGGAAGACGGTCTCGGGGTCGAAGAGGTGCGGCTCGCCGTCGCGACGCCACTGGTACTCGCCGCCCGTGGCGAGCGCACGGTGCGCCGGCGAGATGCCGCCGCGCGGGTACGCCGTGGCGTGGCGCCGCGCGACCTCCTCGGCGATGGTGTCGAGCTCGATGCCGCCGAGCTTGGAGGTCGTCCCCGTGAAGTACTTGTCCACCACCGACTGGGAGAGGCCGACGGCCTCGAAGATCTGCGCGCCGGTGTAGGACGCCACCGTGGAGACGCCCATCTTCGACATCACCTTCAGCACGCCCTTGCCGAGCGCCTTGACCAGGTTGGCGACCGCCACCTCCGGCTCGGTGCCGACGTAGTAGCCGTCGCGCGCCAGGTCCTCGACGGACTCCATGGCGAGGTAGGGGTTGACCGCGGCCGCGCCGTAGCCGACGAGCAGCGCGACGTGGTGCACCTCGCGCACGTCGCCGGCCTCGACCAGGAGGCCTACCTGGGTGCGGGTCTTCTCCCGGACCAGGTGGTGGTGGACCGCGCCGGTGAGCAGCAGCGACGGGATCGGCGCCAGCTCGGCGGTCGAGTGCCGGTCGGAGAGCACGATGATCCGTGCCCCGTCGGCGATCGCCGCGCTGACCTCGGCGCAGATCTCGTCCAGCCGGCGGGCGAGCGCCTCGCCGCCGCCCTCGACGTCGTACAGGCCCCGGGCGACGTGGGTGATGAAGCCCGGCATGTCGCCGTCGCGGTTGATGTGCCGGATCTTGGCGAGGTCGTCGTTGGAGATGACGGGGAAGGGCAGCACGACCTGGCGGCAGGAGGCGGGCGTCGGCTCGAGGAGGTTCGACTCCGGGCCGATGGTGCCGTTGAGGGAGGTGACGAGCTCCTCCCGGATGGCGTCCAGCGGCGGGTTCGTCACCTGGGCGAAGAGCTGGTTGAAGTAGTCGAACAGCAGTCGCGGCTTGTCGCTGAGCGCCGCGATGGGCGTGTCGGTGCCCATGGAGCCGATCGGCTCCGCGCCGGCGTTGGCCATCGGCGACAGCAGGACCCGCAGCTCCTCCTGGGTGTAGCCGAACACCTGCTGGCGCCGGGTCACCGAGGCGTGGGTGTGGACGACGTGCTCGCGCTCGGGGATGTCGTCCAGGTGGATGAGCCCGGCGTGCAGCCACTCCTCGTAGGGGCACTCGGCAGCGAGCTCGGCCTTGATCTCCTCGTCCTCGATGATCCGGTGCTCCTCGGTGTCGACGAGGAACATCCGGCCGGGCTGCAGGCGGCCCTTGCGCACGACCTTGGCCGGGTCGATGTCGAGGACGCCGACCTCGGAGGCCAGGACCACGAGCCCGTCGTCGGTCACCCAGTAGCGCGAGGGACGCAGGCCGTTGCGGTCGAGCACCGCGCCGATCTGCGAGCCGTCGGTGAACACGACGCAGGCGGGGCCGTCCCACGGCTCCATCATCGCGGAGTGGAACTCGTAGAACGCGCGGCGCTGCGGGTCCATCTCGGCGTGGTTCTCCCACGCCTCGGGGATCATCATCAGCACCGAGTGGGGCAGGGAGCGCCCACCCATGTGGAGCAGCTCCAGGACCTCGTCGAAGGAGGCGGAGTCGGAGGCACCGGGGGTGCAGATCGGGTAGAGCCGCTCCAGGTCGCCCGGGATCAGGTCGGAGGCCAGCAGCGCCTCCCGCGCCCGCATCCAGTTGCGGTTGCCCATGACGGTGTTGATCTCGCCGTTGTGGGCGATGTAGCGGAACGGGTGGGACAGCGGCCAGCTCGGGAACGTGTTGGTCGAGAAGCGGGAGTGGACCACGGCGATCGCCGAGGTCATCCGCTCGTCGCGCAGGTCCGGGAAGACCTCGTCGAGCTGGGCCGGCGTCAGCATGCCCTTGTAGACCAGGGTCCGCGACGACAGCGACGGGAAGTAGGCGTCGGTCTCGTGCTCGGCGCGCTTGCGCAGGCAGAACGCCATCCGCTCCAGGCCGAGCCCGGTGAGGCGCGCGCCCTTGCCGGCGACGAAGAGCTGCGCGAACGTCGGCATGACACCCAGGGCCGTCTGCCCCAGCGAGGACGGGTCGACCGGCACCTCGCGCCAGCCGAGCACGTCGAGCCCCTCCTCGTCGGCGAGCGCCTCGATGCGCTGGCGGCTCTTGGCCACCGCCTCCTCGTCGCCGGGCAGGAACGCCGTGCCCACGGCGTACGCGCCGCGGGCGGGCAGCTCGAAGCCCAGCTCCGCAGTGACCTCGCGCAGGAAGGCGTCCGGCACCTGCAGCAGGATGCCGGCCCCGTCCCCGGAGTTGGTCTCGGCGCCCGCGGCGCCGCGGTGGTCGAGGTTGAGGAGCGCGGTCACGCCCTGGCGGACGATGTCGTGGCTCGCCTCACCGGTGAGGGTCGCGACGAAGGCGACGCCGCAGGCGTCGTGCTCGTTGGCCGGGTCGTAGAGCCCTTGGGGCGTCGGGAACGCGTGCGGGTAGGGCACTGGGTTCTCCCGTCGTCGTCTGAGCCGGGACCGTGGCGAGTGCCGGGTCCTGGCTGGAGGATGAGGTGCGCAGGGACGACGTTGGCCCGCGGCGGCGTCAGGTTACCACCGTGTTGCGGCGGTGTGCCGTGCGTCTACGGGTGGGAAGCCTCACGGACCCGGCCGTCGGTGTGCACGGTCTCCTCCCGCCCGGGGTGGCGCCACGAGGACCAGGCGAAGTACGCCGCGGCCAGCACGAACAGCACGATCGAGGTCCACACGTTGAACCGCAGCCCGCCGACGTCGGAGAGCTGGACGTCGTCGATGCGCAGCATCTCGATCCAGCCGCGGCCGGCGGTGTAGGCCATGACGTAGAGCGCCACCACCCGGCCGTGGCCCAGCCGCAGCCGGCGGTCCAGCCACACGACGAGCGCGAAGGCAGCGAGGTTCCAGAGGAACTCGTAGAGGAAGGTCGGGTGGAACGTCGTCTGGTCGAGGTAGCCGACCGGCCGGTGGGCGGGGTCGATCTCCAGCGCCCAGGGCAGGTCGGTCGGCTTGCCGAAGAGCTCCTGGTTGAACCAGTTCCCCCAGCGCCCGATGGCCTGGGCCACCAGCACGGTCGGGGCGATCGCGTCGAGCACGGGCAGCAGCCTGATCCCCTTGAGCCGCGCGCCGATCATCACCCCGAGCGCCCCGAAGGCGATCGCTCCCCACACGCCGAGGCCGCCACGCCAGACGTAGAGCGCCGTCACGGGGTTCTCCCCCTCGCCGAAGTAACGGGCGTAGTCGGTGGCGACGTGGTAGAGCCGGCCACCGACGAGGCCGAACGGCACGGCCCAGATCGCGAGGTCCTGGATGTCGCCGGCCGTGCCGCCGCGGGCGACCCAGCGCCGCTCGGAGAGCCAGACCGCGACGACGATGCCGAGGATGATGGCGAGGGCGTAGCCGCGGAGCGGCACCGGGCCGAGGTACCACGTGCCCTGGTCGGGGCTGGGGATGGTCAGAGGCACGATCGTGGCCAGGGCGGGGATCACGCGTCCTCCAGCAGCACCGAGACGTCGTGGGCGAACTGGGCTGCGGAGGTGTCCTGCCGCCAGAACATCGGTGCCTTGTCGTCCCCGTTGATCGCGACGACGTAGCTGCCGTGGGAGCCGAGGTCGTAGCCGCCCGAGGCCAGCTGCTCGGCGTCGGCGACGAAGATGCCGACGCTCTTGGCGAGCTCGACCGTGGCGTCCAGGTCGCCCCGCACGCCGACGTACCCGGGGTCGAAGCGGTCGAGGTAGTCGCGGAGCACCTCGGGGGTGTCCGTGGCCGGGTCGGTGCTGACGAAGACCACCTGGACCTGCTCGCGCTCCTCCTCCGAGAGCTTGGTGAGCCCGGAGGTCAGGGTCTGCATCACGAGCGGGCAGACGTCGGGGCACTGGGTGTAGCCGAAGAAGACCAGGGTCAGCGGCTCCTCGGTGTCCTCGGTGAGCGAGAAGGGCTCGCCGCCGGTGTCGGTGAGCGAGGTGGCGGCGACGTCGAAGGGCGGCTCCACCACGGAGCCCGCCGTCTCCGGCTGGTCCTCGCCGCAAGCGGTCAGCAGGAGGGCGGCGGCGAGGGCCCCGGCGAGGGCGACGCGGCTGCGTACGACGCGGCTGCGTAGGACGCGGCTAACCACGACGGACCCCTGCGGCCAGCTCCTCGGCCAGGCCGCTGAGTGCCCGCAGGCCGGCGGCCCGGTCGTCGGGGTGGTCGAGCAGGCGCCGGACGAACGCCGAGCCGACGATGACGCCGTCGGCGCCTATCCCGTTCTTGGCGACGACCTCGGCGGCCTGGTCGCCGGTGCTGACGCCGAGGCCCACGCCGATGGGCAGGTCGGCGCCCGGAGGGCTGAGCTCCCGGGTGCGCGTGACGAGCGGCCCGGCGAGGTCGCTGGTCGTCGCCCGGGCTCCGGTGACCCCCATGACCGCGGTCGCGTAGACGAACCCGCGACAGGCCGCGGTCGTCATCGCGATCCGGTCGTCGGTGGACGACGGCGCAACGAGGAAGACCTTGTCGAGGTCGTGCTCGTCGGCCGCGGCGATCCACTCCGGGGCGCTGTCGGGCGTGAGGTCGGGCGTGATCAGCCCCGCTCCCCCGGCGCTGGCGAGGTCGGCGGCGAACCGCGGGACGCCGTACCGCTCGACGGGGTTCCAGTAGGTCATGACGACCGTCGGCGTGCCGGTGGCGGCGACGGCCTCGACGGTCCGCAGCACGTCGACGGTCCGCACGCCTCGGTCCAGCGCCTGCTGGGCGGCCGCCTGGATGGTCGGCCCGTCCATCACCGGGTCGCTGTAGGGCAGGCCCACCTCGATCACGTCGCAGCCCCCGTCGACCAGCGCCCGCAGGGCGTCGATCCCGCCGTCCACGTCGGGGAAGCCGGCAGGGAGGTACCCCACCAGGGCGGCGCGGCCGTCGGCCCGGGCCTTCTCGAAGGCGGTGCGGGTCGTCATGCGGGGTCCTCGGTCACGTCGTCGGAGACCTCGGCGTCGGTCCGGCCGAGGCCGAAGTACTCCAGCGCGGTCCCCATGTCCTTGTCGCCGCGGCCGGAGAGGTTGACCAGGACGGTCGCCTCCGGCCCCTTCTCGGCGGCCAGCTCGCGGGCGACCCGGAGGGCACCGGCCACCGCGTGCGCCGACTCGATCGCCGGGATGATGCCCTCGGTGCGGCTCAGCAGGGCCATCGCGTCCATCGCCTCGGCGTCGGTGACCGGCGTGTACGTCGCCCGCCCGGTGGCGGCCAGGTGCGCGTGCTGCGGACCCACGCCCGGGTAGTCGAGCCCCGCGGAGATCGAGTGCGACTCGATCGTCTGGCCGTCGGCGTCCTGCAGGACGTAGGTGCGCGCCCCGTGCAGCACCCCCTTCTCCCCGGCGTGGATCGTCGCCGCGTGGCGGGGGGTGTCGACGCCCTCGCCGCCGGGCTCGAAGCCGTGGACCGCAACGGCCTCGTCGTCGAGGAAGGCCGTGAAGAGGCCGATCGCGTTGGACCCGCCCCCGACGCACGCCGCGATCGCGTCCGGCAGCACGCCGTACCGCTCCAGGCACTGGGCGCGCGCCTCGTCACCGATGCCCCGGGTGAAGTCGCGGACCATGCTGGGGAACGGGTGCGGCCCCGCCGCGGTCCCGAAGAGGTACGCCGTGTGGTCGACGCTGGCGACCCAGTCGCGCAGCGCTTCGTTGATGGCGTCCTTGAGCGTGGCGCTCCCCGACTCGACCGGGACGACCTTGGCGCCGAGCAGGTGCATGCGGGCGACGTTGAGCGCCTGCCGGCGGGTGTCGACCGCGCCCATGTAGACGGTGCAGTCCAGGCCGAAGTAGGCCGCGGCCGTCGCGCTCGCGACGCCGTGCTGGCCGGCACCGGTCTCCGCGATCACCCGGGTCTTGCCCATCCGCCGGGTCAGCAGCGCCTGGCCGAGGACGTTGCGGATCTTGTGGGCGCCGGTGTGGTTGAGGTCCTCGCGCTTGAGCAGGATCCGGGCGCCGACCTGCTCGCTGAGCCGCTCGGCGTGGTAGAGCGGGCTCGGCATGCCGGCGTAGTCACGCAGGATCGCGTCGAAGTCGGCGACGAACGACGGGTCGGCCATCGCGGCCTGCCAGGCCTCGGTCAGCTCGTCGAGGGCCGCGACGAGCGCCTCGGGCATGAAGCGCCCGCCCCAGCCGGCCTCCGGGCCGCCGAACCAGCCGCGCTCGTCGGCGTCGTAGCCGGTCGTCCGCTGCACCTCGGTCGTCATGCCCCCACCCCTGTCATCCGGCGGACCGCGCCCTGCGGGTCGCCGTCCTTCACCAGCGCCTCGCCCACGAGCACCGCCCTCGCCCCCTCGCCGACGAACCGCTCCACGTCGGCGCGCGAGGAGATGCCCGACTCCGCGACCAGGACGCGGTCGTCGGGGACCATCGGGGCCAGCCGTCCGAAGGTGTCGGCGTGGATCTCGAGGGTCTTCAGGTTGCGCGCGTTGACGCCCACCAGAGCCGCGCCGAGGTCGACGGCGCGCTCGGTCTCGGCCTCGTCGTGCACCTCGACCAGCACCGTGAGGCCGAGCTCGCGGGCCTCGTCGTGCAGGCGCCGCAGCTCGTCGCCCGGGAGCGCGGCGACGATCAGCAGGGCCAGGTCCGCCCCCGCGGCCCGCGCCTCCACGAGCTGGTAGGTCGAGACGATGAAGTCCTTGCGCAGCAGCGGCACGTCGACGGCGGCCCGCACGGCCCGCAGGTCGTCCAGGCTGCCGCCGAAGCGGCGCTGCTCGGTGAGCACGCTGATCGCCGCGGCTCCTCCGGCGGCGTACTCCTTCGCCAGGACGGCCGGGTCCGGGATGTCGGCCAGCGCGCCCTTGCTCGGGCTCCGGCGCTTGACCTCCGCGATGACGCTGGAGCCCGGCGACCGGAAGTGCGGCATCGGGTCCCGCGGCGGGTCGGCGTCGGCCAGCGCGGCCCGGAGGTCGGCGAGCGGGACGGCCGCCTGCCGCTCGGAGAGGTCCTCCCGGACGCCGGCGACGATGTCGTCGAGCACGGACACGGGCTGCTCCTGAGGGGTGGTACCGGACGGCGGTCTGCCTCCCCCAAGTCTGTCACGAGCGGCGATAGGGTCCGGCCACCGGCCGGGCGACGAGACCCGGCCACCTCACCACGTCCCCGCGACAGGAGCCTGCCTGCCATGAGCTACCCCGACCCGCCGCCCCCGCCGCCCGGTTCCTACGGCGGCGGTGGCACGCCGTACGGCAACGGCCCGAGCCAGGGCGGGATGCGCGAGCACCCCCGCGGCACCACGATCCTCATCCTGGGCATCCTCAGCATCGTCTGCTGCGGCCTCTTCACCGGCATCCCGGCCATCGCCATGGGCCGGTCGGCCACCGCGGAGATCGACGCCCGGCCGCACGAGTACTCCAACGCCGGGACCGTGAAGGCCGGCTACATCTGCGGCATCATCGGCACCGCCCTGTCGGTGCTCGGCCTGCTGCTGTGGATCGTCGTCGCCGTGCTGGGTGTGGCCAGCAGCTCCGCGGCCGGCTTCTGAGCCATGCGCCCTGGCCCCGCGCCGGGGTCAGGGCGCCAACCAAGCGCCGGCGGGCAGGTTGCGCACGAGGGTGAACCCGACCACCAGCGCGAGCGCCGCGTAGCCGGCGGGGCCGACGAGCAGCGCCGAGGTGTCGCGGCGGGTGCCCCGCCACCGGTCGACCGTCCAGACCACGAGGGCGAGCGCCGCGAAGGGGAGGGCGAGCACGAGCAGCAGGTTGCTCGAGGCCGCCTCGGCCAGCTGCCCGTGGGTGAGGTCGTTGACCGCGCGGAGCGCCCCGCACCCCGGGCAGGCCAGGCCCAGCGCGGCCGTGGGGCAGAGCCCCCAGGCGCCGGGCTCGTGCGGGTCGCGCAGGCGCAGCGCCACCGTGGCGAGGACGCCGCCGGCCAGGACCGCCGCCGGCGCGAGCAGCCGCTGACGGCGGGCCATGGAAGCCTCAGCCGTGCAGGCCGAGCTTGTCCATGACGACGAAGAGGACCAGCGACCCGATGGCGAGGCCGACGCCCACCCAGAAGAGGATCCAGTTGACCGGGCTGAACATGAGCCCGATGCCCCCCACCACGAAGCCGATGAGGGCCACCACGACGGCGCTCCAGGCCGCGGGAGTGTTGCCGTGGTTGTCAGCGGACATGCAGTGCTCCTCGGGTGGTGCTGGTGCCGGTCGTTCGTGCTGGTGCCGATCCTAGGGCGTCAGCCGGTCGGTCACGCGGTCGGGTCGTGCCCGTCGTCCATGGCTCGCCACAGCTCGAGGTTGCTCGCCTCGCCGGGCTCGACCGGCGCCCGGCCCGCCGCGGGGCCGTCGTAGCGGCTGCCCATCTCGGGCCACTGCGGCACCAGCAGCACGGCGGAGACGCCCGCCACGAGCGCGAGGACCGCACCGGCGGCCGAGGCCCAGAACCAGCCGGTGTGGCCGACCCCGGCCGCGCCGGCCAGGGCCAGGTCGGATCCCCGCACGGCCTCGGCGGTGGTGGACCACCCGATCACCACCGCCGCTACCACGCCGGCCGCGGCGACGGCGCCGAGCACGGCGACCGCCCGGCGTACCCGGCCGCGGCTGACGAGCACGACGCCCCAGCAGGCGAGCACCACCAGCGCCGCGGCGGTGGCGGACGGCATCTCCCCGGCGTCGGTCAGGGCGTAGCTGGCCGCCACAGCGTGGTCGCCGCCCTGCGCGACCGCCCACGGCCGGGTGCCGCCGACAGCGGCGAGGGTGCCGCCCGCCAGGCCGGCGAGCACCACCGGTCCGAAGGCGCGACGGCCGCGGGACTGGTCAGGCACGAGGGGCCTGGGCCAGGAGGAGGTCGGCGTCGAAGCAGGTCCGGTCGCCGGTGTGGCAGGCGACGCCCTCCTGGTCGACCTTCAGCAGGAGCGTGTCGCCGTCGCAGTCCAGGCGGACCTCCTTGACCCACTGGACGTGGCCGGACGTCTCGCCCTTCACCCAGTACTCCTGGCGGGACCGGCTCCAGTACGTCGCGCGCCCCGAGGTGAGCGTGCGCTGCAGGGCCTCGTCGTCCATCCAGCCGAGCATCAGCACCTCGCCGGTGTCGTGCTGCTGCACCACCGCGGGCACCAGCCCGTCGGCGGTGCGCTTGAGGCGGGCGGCGATGGCGGGATCGAGGGAGCTCACCGGTCCAGTATCCCGCCTGCCGACCGTGCCGGACTCCCACCTCGACCGTGCAGGTGTGCCACCTCGACGGTCACCGGGCTTGCTGGGCGATCCAGGAGGCGTGGAGACCGGCGTAGACGCTCCCGGCCTGGCCGACCAGCTCGGCGTGCGGACCGCGCTGGACCACCCGCCCGCGGTCGACCACGATGACCTCGTCGGCGTTCTCGGCGGTGGAGAGCCGGTGCGCGATGGTCACGGACGTGCGACCGCGCATCAGGCGCTCCAGGGCGCGGCCGATGCGCATCTCCAGGGCCGGGTCGACGGCGCTCGTCGCCTCGTCCAGGACCAGCAGGTCGGGGTCGGCGAGGTGCGCGCGGAGCAGCGCGACCAGCTGCCGCTCCCCCGCCGACAGCGACTCGCCGCGCTGGCCGACCGGCGTCTCGAGGCCGCGCGGGAGGCCCGCCAGCCAGTCGCCGAGCCCGAGCTCCTCGGCACTCGCGCGGATCTCCTCGTCGGTGGCCTCCAGGCGGCCGTACCGCACGTTCGCGGCCAGCGTGTCGTCGAAGAGGAAGCCCTCCTGGGGCACCAGGACCACGCTGCGCCGCAGGGAGGAGGCCGCGATCTCGCGGACGTCGACCCCGTCGAGCAGCACCCGGCCCTCGGCGGGGTCCATCAGCCGGGTCAGCAGCTTGGCGATGGTCGACTTGCCCGAGCCGGTCTCGCCGACCACGGCCACGCGGGTGCCGGCGGCGATCGCGAGGTCGATGTCCTGCAGGACGGGAGGGCCGCTCGGGTAGGCGAACCCGACGTGCTCGAAGCGCACGTCGATGGGGCCGCGCGGCAGGGTCGCGCCCTGCTCGCCGGGGTCGACGAAGTCGGCAGGCGTCTCGAGGATGCCGATCACCCGGCGCCAGCCGGCGATGGCGTTCTGGGCGTCGGTGAGAATCTGGGTGCCCATCTGCACCGGGCCGACGAAGAGGGTGACCAGGAAGGCGAACGCGAGGACCTGCCCGGCGGTGATGTCCCCGGACCACAGCCGGCCCTGACCCAGCCAGATGCCGACGATGAGCACGCCGGCGTTGGCGAGGCCGGCGGAGACGCCACCGAGCGAGAAGGAGACGGCGGTGAAGCCCTGCGCGCGGGTGCTGGCGACGCGGTGGGCGTCGATCGCCTCGTCGATCCGCTGCTGGGTGCGGTGCTCCACGGCATAGGAGCGGACCACCGCCGCACCGACGACGGGCTCGGAGACGGCCGAGAGCATGGCGCCCACCTGCCGGCGGACCGTCCCGTAGGCGTCGGAGAGCTTGCGCTGGAAGTAGCGCAGGGAGAGGAAGAGGGGCGCGAAGCAGAGCCACACCACCAGGGCCAGCTGCCAGCTGTAGACCACCATCACCACGGTGGCGACCAGGACCTGGCCGACGGAGACGACGAAGAGCAGGCCGCCGAAGACGAGGAACTGGCTGACCTGGTCCACGTCGCTCGTCACCCGGCTCACCAGGGCGCCGCGCCGCTCGGTGTTCTGGGTGAGCAGGGGCAGGTCGTGGACGTGGCGGAACGCCTTGATCCGCAAGGTGGCCAGCCCCCGCTCGGCGGTGGCGAAGAGGCGCCCGGTCATGGCGTACGACGCCCAGCTGGTGACCACGACGGCGACCGCCGCGGCCACGCCGGTCCACACGGTGAACGAGACGTCGGGCCCGCCGGGGGCGTTGACGCCCCGGTCGAGGGTCTGCTGGACCGCGATGGGCACCACCACCTGCCCGAGCGAAGCGAGGACGGCGAGGAGCAGGGTGCCCCAGATGCCCTCCTTGAGCTCCGGGGAGAAGTGCACGCCCCGGCGCAGCGTGCGGAGGGCGCCGATCTGCTCGCCGGTGTCGAGGACCGTGCTCACGTGCGCACCTCGCTGTCCTCGCCGCTCGTCTCGGCGCTGGTGTCGCCGACCGTCGGGTCCCCGTCGTGCTCCTGCTCGTAGGCGTTGACGAGCCGGGCGTAGGCGGGGCTCCGGGCGAGCAGCTCCTGGTGCGTGCCCCGGTCGGCCACCCGGCCACCGGACAGGTGGACCACCTCGTCGGCGAGCGCGATCGTGGCCTTGCGGTAGGCGACCACCACGAGCGTCGGTCCGTCGCCGCTCTCGTCGCGGAGGGCGGCGAGGATCCGCGCCTCCACCTCGGGGTCGACCGCCGACGTGGCGTCGTCGAGCACCAGCAGCCGGGGCCGGCGCACCAGGGCCCGGGCCAACGAGATCCGCTGCCGCTGGCCGCCGGAGAGCGAGGTCCCCCGCTCCCCGAGCCGGCTGTCGAGCCCGTGGTCGAGGGCTGCGACGAAGCCGTCGGCCTGTGCCGCCCGGAGCGCTGCCCACACCACCTCGTCGGCGACGTCGGCGCCCAGGGTGACGTTGCCGCGGACGGTGTCGTCGAAGAGGAACGGCGTCTGGGCGACCACGGCGACCGCCTCGGCCAGCTGGCCGCGGGCGAGGTCGCGCAGGTCGGTGCCGTCGAGGAGGATCCGCCCCTCGTCCGGGTCGACCAGGCGGCTCAGCAGCGCGGTGAGCGTGCTCTTGCCGGAGGCGGTGGCGCCGACGAGGGCGACCGTGCGGCCGGGCGCCACGTCGAAGGTCACGTCACGCAACAGCCGCTGGCCGGGTGCGTAGGAGTACGCGACCCGCTCGACCGAGAGCGCCGCGCCGCGGGGCGCCCCACCCGCCGCGCCGACCGTCCGGTCGCCGTACGGCATCTCGCCGGTGGCGTCGAGGACCCGGCGCACCCGGCGGTAGCCGACCACGCTGCGGGGGAACTCGCCGAGCAACCAGCCGATGGAGCGGATCGGGAACGAGACGATGGTCAGGAGGTAGGCCACCGTCACCACGTCGCCGGCATCGGTGGCGCCGCTGAGGACGCGCGAGACGCCCACGGCGAGCACCACGAGCACGCCGAGGTTCGGCAGTGCCGCCAGCGCCGGGTCGAACGCTGCGCGGATCCGGCCGGCGCGGATGGCCACGTCGCGCAGCTCGTGGGCCCGGGCCGCGAACCGCTCGGTCTCCTCCGACTCGCGACCGAGCGTCTTGACCACCATCGCCCCGTCGAACGACTCGTGGGCGATCTCGCTGACCTCGGCGCGCAGCTGCTGGGCGCGGGTCATCCAGCCCTGGGCGAGGCGCTGGTAGGCGATGTTGACGACGATGACGGCCGGGAAGATCAGCAGCCCGACCATCGCCAGGACGAGGTCGGCCAGGAGCATCTGGATGACGGCGATGACCATCATCGCCACCGTCCCCACCGCCATCGGAAGCGGCGCGATCGGGCCCCAGGCGGCCTCGACGTCGGCGTTGGCGTTGGAGAGCAGCTGGCCGGTCGGGTGCCGCTGGTGCCACTCCATCGGGAGGGTGAGGTACTGCCGGGTCACCGCCCGGCGCGTGTGCGCCTGCATGCGGTACTGCATGACCCCGGCACCGAGGCGACGCGCCACGATGCCCACCGCGCGCAGCAGCGCGACGCCGAGGAAGAGCGCGAGCACCGCCAGCAGCATGTCGCCGCCGACCTCGCCCTCCTCGAAGGCCGGCAGCACGACGTTGTCGGTCGCCCAGCCGAGGACCCACGCGTCGGCCACGGTGAGCGCGCCGAACAGCACGCTGCCCAGCGTCGAGAGGGTGAAGACCACCGGCTCCCGCTTGATCGCCACCCACAGCACGCCGAAACCGGCGGTCGTCGACCCGCGGCCCTGATCCTGCTCGTCCGTCACCCGCTCCTGCTTCCCTCGCTCCGGGGCTCAAACCCCGCCGCCGCGCCACGATATTCCCGTGCCGTCCAGGTGGCTTCCCCGCCACCCGCGCCGGCCGGGCCGGTGCCTAGGCTCGGGGCATGTCGTCCACGGCGAGCGAGAGACGCCTGCTCCTGGCGGTCGACGCGCCGTCGCTGCTCCACCGCAACCACCACGCCCGGCTCGGCACGGAGCTCCGCGACCGGGGCGGGCGGCCCGCGTGGGCGCTGCACGGGATGCTCCGGCAGATCCTCGAGGTGGTCGACCGGTTCGCCCCGGACGCGGTGGTCTTCGGGCTCGACGACCGGCGCCGGTCGGTCCGCGAGGAGCGCTACCCGGCGTACAAGGCCGGCCGTGCCCCGAAGGACGCCGCGCTGGTGGAGCAGCTGGAGCGGGCCGGCGCCCTGATCGACGCGCTCGGCCTGCACAGCCTCACCCCGCCGGGCCTCGAGGCCGACGACGTCAACGCCTCGGCGGCGGCCTGGGCGGTCCGCTCGGACTGGGACTGCGTGCTGGTGACCTCCGACCGGGACTCCTTCGCCCACATCAGCGACCACACCCGCGTGCTGCGCCTCATCGACGGCGGCGTCGAGGCCTCGCCGCTCCTCGACCCCCGGCGGCTGCGCACCATGTACGGCGTCGCCGCGGAGAACTACCTGGCCTTCGCCGCGCTGCGCGGCGACCCGAGCGACAACCTGCCGGGCGTGCCCGGCATCGGTGAGCGCACGGCGCCGCTGCTGCTGGAGCACCTGGGCTCCATGGCCGCGGTCTGGGCCGACATCGACCACTGTGGCGGGGCGAACCTCGTGGCCGCCCTGGACTCCTGGTGCGAGGAGGCGGGCGTCGCCCGGATCGGGCGGCGGGTCCTGTCCCGGCTGGCGGCGCCCGAGGCCCGGGAACGCTACGAGTTCAACGTCTCGATGATGGCCGGCCGGACCGACCTCGACCTCGGCCTCTCCCCCGACGTGCCCGGCTCGCCCGGCCTGCTCCCGCTCGACGCGGACCGCGTGGCCCGCGTGGTCGGCCACCTCGGCGTGCCGGCCACCACCGACCTGGCCCTGCGGGTGCTCACCGAGCCTCCGGCCTCCGCCGGACGGTGACCCGCCCCGGCGACCACGACGACCCCCGAAATCACTCAGGGCCGCCGGCACTGCCGGCGGCCCTGTGTGTTGCCCCTCCCCAGGAGCAAGTCCGACGCCCATTCTGCCCGACGCGGCTCAAGACCGGCCGCGACTCTCCTCAAGACCGCCGCAGGTCCGGACCCGGGTCGACCGGGTCGACCGGGTCGACCGGGTCGACGGGGTCGCCCAGCCGCACGGGGCCCGAGGAGAGCGCACGCAGGATGGAGCCGCCCCGCCGCCGGAGCGCGGCGGCGCCGCCCGGGCCCATCGAGGTCTCCATGACCCGGCAGGGCGCCGCGACCCGCACCACCTCGAGCAGCACGTCGCCGACCCGCAACCGGACGCCGGGCGCGGTCGGCACCGCCCCCTCGTCCACCGTGACGGTACGGCGCGTGGCCTCGGGCGGCACGGCGCGCCCGAGCTCCGCGGCCGCTGCGGCGAGGTCCTCGTCGGACTGCAGGGAGACGTGCCGATGGCGGGTGCCGAACCAGCGGTCACCGACGACCCCGCGGCCGGCCTCGACGTCGATCCGGTCGACCGCGACCATCGGGGCGTGCCGGACCGGCGCCACGTGGAGCGCCGTGACGATCACCGGACCGGGTGGCCGGCCCCGGCGAGCGCCTGCTTGACCTCGCCCACCCGGAGGGTGCCGAAGTGGAAGACCGTGGCGGCGAGGACCGCGTCGGCTCCGGCGTCGACCGCGGGCGGGAAGTGCTCGACCCGCCCCGCACCACCGGAGGCGATCACGGGCACCGCGACCTCCCGGCGTACCGCGCGGATCAGCTCGAGGTCGAAGCCGTCCTGGGTGCCGTCGGCGTCCATGGCGTTGAGCAGGATCTCCCCTGCCCCGAGCTCCGCGGCCTGCGCCGCCCACTCGACGGCGTCGAGGCCGGCCGAGGTCCGGCCACCGTGCGTGGTCACCTCGAAGCCGGACGGGGTGCCGGCGGCACGGCGGGCGTCGACGGAGAGCACCAGCACCTGGTTGCCGAAGCGGTGGGCCACCTCGGCGAGCAGCTGCGGGCGGCGGATGGCGGCGGTGTTGACGGCCACCTTGTCGGCCCCCGCGCGCAGCAGCCGGTCGACGTCCTCGACCGAGCCCACGCCGCCCCCGACGGTCAACGGGATGAAGACCTGCTCGGCGGTGGAGGAGACGATCTCCATCGTGGTCGACCGCCCCTCGTGGGAGGCGGAGATGTCGAGGAAGGTGAGCTCGTCGGCGCCCTCGGCGTCGTAGAGCTTGGCGAGCTCGACGGGGTCACCGGCGTCGCGGAGGTTCTCGAAGTTGACGCCCTTGACCACCCGGCCGGCGTCGACGTCGAGGCACGGGATGACCCGGACGGCCAGCGTCACGCTGGGCCCCTGGCCGCGCCCTTGGTCAGGGCCAGGGCGTCCTCGAGGGTGAACCGGCCCTCGTAGAGCGCGGTCCCCGCGATCGCGCCCTCGACGCCCTCGGGCACCAGGTCCATCAGGGCCCGGATGTCGTCGAGGGTGGTCACCCCGCCCGAGGCCACGACCGGCCGGTCGGTGGCCGCGCACACGTCGCGCAGCAGCTGCAGGTTCGGCCCCTGCAGCATGCCGTCCTTGTTGACGTCGGTGACGACGTACCGCGCGCACCCCTCGACGTCCAGGCGCGCGAGGGTCTCGTAGAGGTCGCCGCCCTCCTGCGTCCAGCCGCGAGCCGCGAGCGTGCGCCCGCGGACGTCGAGGCCGATCGCGACGCGGTCGCCGTGCTCGGCGATCACCCGCGCGCACCACTCCGGCTGCTCGAGCGCGGCGGTGCCGATGTTGACCCGCCGGCAGCCGGTCGCCAGCGCCGCCTCGAGCGACTCGTCGTCGCGGATGCCACCGCTCATCTCGACGTCGATGTCGAGGGCGCCGACGATCTCCGCCTGGAGCTCGCGGTTGGAGCCGCGGCCGAACGCCGCGTCGAGGTCGACGAGGTGGAGCCACTCCGCACCCGCGTCTTGCCACCGGCGGGCCGCGGCGACCGGGTCGCCGTAGGCCCGCTCGGAGCCGGCGACGCCCTGGGTGAGCTGGACGGCGCGGCCCTCGGTGATGTCGACGGCGGGCAGCAGCTGGAGGTGGGTCATCGGGCTTCCTTCGGGGACGTCGGGCGGGGGGCACGGCGCAGCGAGTCGACCCAGTTGCGCAGCAGCGCCGCTCCCGCGTCACCGGACTTCTCGGGATGGAACTGGGTGGCGGTCAGCGGGCCGTTCTCGACGGCGGCCACGAACCGGTCGCCACCCTCCTCGGCCGCGCCGGTCCGTGCCCAGGTGACCAGGGGCGCGCGGGTCCGGTCGTTGGTGACCAGCCGCCAGTCGCGCACGCCGTAGGAGTGGACGAAGTAGAACCGCTCGTCCTCGATGCCGGCGAAGAGGGTCGAGCCCTCGGGCACCTCGACGGTGTTCCAGCCCATGTGCGGCACCACGGGCGCCTGGAGCTTCTCCACGACCCCCGGCCACTCGTCGCACCCGTCGGCCTCCACGCCGTGCTCGACGCCGCGGCCGAAGAGGACCTGCATGCCGACGCAGATGCCGAGCACCGGACGGCCACCGGCCAGCCGGCGGCCGATGAGCCGGTCGCCCTTGACCGCCCGCAGCCCCGCCATGCAGGCCGCGAACGCGCCCACCCCGGGGACGAGGAGCCCGTCGGCGGCCAGGCAGGTGGCGAAGTCGGAGGTCAGCTCGACGTCCGCACCGGCCCGCTCGACGGCGCGCACCACGGAGCGGAGGTTCCCCGACCCGTAGTCGAGGACGGCGACGGTCGGGCCCTCGCCGGACGACCGGGGCGTCGGCTCGCTGGTCAGAGCGCCCCCTTGGTCGACGGGATGCCGGTCTCGCGCGGGTCGAGCGCGACGGCGTCGCGGAACGCGCGCGCGAAGGCCTTGAACTGCGTCTCGACGATGTGGTGCGGCTCGCGGCCGGCGAGCACCCGCACGTGCAGCGCGAAGTGGCCGTGGAAGGCGATCGACTCGAAGACGTGCTGGGTGAGCGACCCCAGGTAGGCAGGCGTGCTGCCGCCGAGCTGGACGTACTGCTGGCCCTCGGGCTCGCCGGTGTGGACGCAGTAGGGCCGCCCGGAGACGTCGACGACCGCGTGGACCAGCGCCTCGTCGAGGGGCACGGTGGCGTCGCCGAACCGGCGGATGCCGACCTTGTCGCCCAGTGCCTGGCGCAGCGCCTGGCCGAGCGCGATCGCGGTGTCCTCGGTCGTGTGGTGGGCGTCGATCCAGTGGTCACCCTCGGACTGCACGGTCAGGTCGACCAGGCTGTGCCGCGCGAAGGCGGTGAGCATGTGGTCGTAGAAGCCGATGCCGGTGGACACCTCGTGGCGGCCGCTGCCGTCGAGGTCGACCTCGACCAGCACCTTCGACTCGCTGGTCTGCCGCTCGATCCGTGCTGTCCTGCTCATGCCTCGACCTCTTCCCGTTCGACCCGTTCCCCGGCCCGTCCCATGACACCGACGAGCGCCTGCTTGAACGCCGCCATGTCCTCGGCTGTTCCGATCGAGACCCGCAACCATCCCGGCGGGCCCACCTCCCGGACGAGCACGCCGGCGTCCACCAGACCCTGCCAGACGCCGTGGCGGTCGGCGAAGGTGCCGAACAGCACGAAGTTCGCGTCGCTGTCGGCCACCCGCAGCCCCCGGTCGCGCAGCCAGTCGACCGTGCGGTCCCGCTCGGCGCGCAGGTCGTCGACCCGGCCGAGCAGCTCGGGCGCGTGCCGCAGGGCCGCCAGGGCAGCCGCCTGGGTCAGGGAGGAGAGGTGGTACGGCAGCCGGACCACGCGGATCGCGTCGCAGACGGCTGGGTCGGCCGCGAGGTAGCCCAGCCGCAGGCCGGCGCCCGCGAAGGCCTTGCTCATCGTGCGGGTGACCACGAGGTTCCGGTGCGCCGGCAGGAGCTCCAGCGCGCTGGGCACCCCGGCACGCCGGAACTCGCCGTACGCCTCGTCGACCACCACGAGCCCCTGCGGCTCGTACGACGCGGCCGCCTCGCACAGCACGGTGACCGCCTCCGGCGGCAGCGCCGTGCCGGTCGGGTTGTTCGGCGAGGGCAGCAGCACGACGCTGGGCCGGTGCTCGCGCACCAGCGCCGTCGCGGCGTCGAGGTCGAGGGAGAAGTCGTCCTCGCGGCGGCCCTGGACCCACGCGGTCGAGGTGTCGCGGGCGTACTCGGGGTACATCGAGTACGTCGGCGCGAAGCTCAGCGCGCTGCGTCCGGGCCCGCCGAAGGCCTGCAGCAGCTGGAGCATGACCTCGTTGGAGCCGTTGGCCGCCCAGACCTGGTCCACACCGACGCCGTGCGGGGTGTCGCGGGAGAGGTACTCCGCCAGGGCTGTGCGCAGCGCGACGTGCTCGCGGTCGGGGTAGCGGTGCAGCTCGCGCGCGGCCCCGGCCACCGAGGCGGCGATGTCGGCGACGCACGCCTCGGAGGGGCCGTACGGGTTCTCGTTGGTGTTGAGCCGGACCGGTACGTCGAGCTGGGGCGCGCCGTACGGCTCGAGGCCACGCAACTCCTCCCGGATCGGCGGGAAGCCGCCGCTCATCGGTCGGCGAACCGCACGCGCACCGCCGCGCCGTGACCGGGCAGGTCCTCGGCCTCGGCGAGCGTGACGACGTGGTCGGCGACCTCGGCGAGCGCCTCGCGCGAGTAGTCGACGACGTGCACCGACTTGGTGAAGGCGCGGACCGAGAGCCCGGAGGAGTGGCAGGCGCACCCGCCGGTCGGCAGCACGTGGTTGGACCCCGCGCAGTAGTCACCGAGGCTCACGGGGGCGTGGGGGCCGACGAAGATCGCGCCGGCGTTGCGCACCCGTGCGGCCCAGGCGGCGGCGTCCTCGGTGTGGATCTCGAGGTGCTCGGCGGCGTAGGCGTCCACGACGGCCAGGCCCTGCTCCAGGTCGTCGACCAGCACGATCCCCGACTGGCGGCCGTCGAGGGCGGTGCGGATCCGGTCGGTGTGCTTGGTGGCGGAGACCTGCTTGTCCAGCTCGGCCTCCACGTCGGCGGCCAGCCGCTCCGAGGGGGTGACCAGCACCGACCCGGCCAGCGGGTCGTGCTCGGCCTGGCTGATGAGGTCGGCGGCGACGTAGGCCGCGTCCGCCGTGTCGTCGGCCAGGATCGCGATCTCCGTGGGCCCGGCCTCGGAGTCGATGCCGACCTTGCCCTTGAGCAGCCGCTTGGCCGTGACGGTGTAGATGTTGCCCGGGCCGGTGACCAGGTCCACCCGCTCGCACGGACCGGTGCCGTGGGCGAACATCGCGATCGCCTGCGCACCGCCGACGGCGTAGACCTCCTCGACGCCGAGCAGCGCGCACGCCGCCAGGATCGTCGGGTGCACCGCGCCCCCGAACTCGCGCTGCGGCGGCGAGGCGAGCGCGATCGACTCCACCCCGGCCACCTGGGCGGGCACGACGTTCATCAGCACGCTGGAGACCAGCGGTGCCAGGCCTCCGGGGACGTAGAGGCCGACGCGGCGGATGGGAACCTTCCGGTGCACGACCCGCGCGCCCGGGCCGAGGTCGGTGGTCGCGTCCTGCTCGAGCTCGTTCTCGCAGGTCGCGCGGAGCCGGCGCACGGACTCCTCGAGCGCCGCGCGGATCGAGGGGTCGAGCTCCCCGAGCGCCCGCGTCGTGGCTCCCGGGGGGACGCGGAGGTCGTCGAGCTCCACGCCGTCGAACTCGCGGGCGTACTCCTTGATCGCCTCGACGCCCCGCGTGCGGACCGCCTCGCAGATCGCATGCACCGCCGGCACCGCCGCCTCGACGTCGAAGTCGGCCCGGGGCACGACGTCGCGGTAGTCGACGGGACCGGTGGCCCCGCGCAGGTCGATGCGGCGGATCATGCCCCCGATCCTACGGTTCCGGCCGGGGCGTCCTCGAACCGCCGACGCTGCGTGGACCACACGGCGTACCGGGGTGCCCTACTGTCGTGACGTGACCGACACGCTGCCGATGTTCCCGCTCAACGCGGTGCTCGTCCCCGGCCTCAGCGTGCCGCTGCACGTCTTCGAGGACCGGTACCGCGCCCTGGTCCACCACCTCCTGCGGGTCGAGGACCCGACCGAGCGGGTCTTCGGGTCGGTCGGCATCCGCGAGGGCTACGAGGTCGGCGACCACGGCGCGCAGTCGCTCTACCGGGTCGGGGTCAAGGCCCAGCTGACCGAGGTCGAGGCGCACCCCGACGGGACCTTCGACATCGTGGCCGTCGGCCTGGACCGGATCGCCCTCGAGCGCCTCGACTCCTCCGGGCCGTTCCCCGTCGGCCACGTGCACGAGCGGCCCGAGGTGCTCGGCGAGGCGCCCGAGGTCGTGCTCGAGCAGGCCCGCGCGACCTTCTCGGCGTACCGGGCGGCGCTCGCCGAGGTCCGCGCCGACCCCTACGAGGGGTCGCTGCCCCGCGACGCGGCGTACCTGTCCTGGACGCTGGCGGCCTGCGCACCGCTCCCCATGCCCGACCGCCAGTCGCTGCTGGAGGTCGACGACCCGGCCGAGCGGCTGATCCTGGTCACCGACCTGCTCCGCAGCGAGCTGCGTGCCATGAACGTCATCCCGTCGCTGCCGGCGACCGACGTGGCGCGCACCCGCTGGTCGCCGAACTGAGCGTCGCCTGATGGGGAAGAAGGGGAGGTCCCGGGCGGGCGGCACACCGGCGACGGTCGCCCTGACCGCGGCCGGCGTGGAATTCACGACCCACGAGTACGTCCACGACCCGCGGGCCGCGTCGTACGGCCTCGAGGCCGCCGAGGCGCTCGGTCAGTCACTGGGTCTGGACCCGGCGTGCGTCCTGAAGACCCTGATGGTGAGGGCCGACCCGTCGGCGGGGCCCGGTGGCGGTGGGTGGCTCGCGGTCGGCATCGTCCCGGTCGACCGGCAGCTCGACCTCAAGGCGGTGGCGCGCGCCGTGGGCGCCGGCAAGGCGGTGATGGCCGACGTGGCCGCGGCCGAGCGCGCCACCGGGTACGTCGCCGGCGGCATCTCGCCGGTCGGGCAGAGACGCGCCCACCCGACCGTGGTGGACGAGTCGGTGCTCGCGCACCCGAAGGTCTACGTCTCCGGCGGGCGGCGCGGCCTGGACCTCGGCCTCTCCCCCGGCGACCTGGTCGCCGCGACGTCCGCGGTCGTGGCGGCGATCAGCCGCTGACGGTCGGCCCGCCTCAGCGGGACGGTGGCCGCTTCGTGGTCGTCAGGAAGACCACGGCCATGCCGACCAGCGCGCCTCCCGGGAACGCCGCCCAGGCGTGCCGGACCTCGACGCTCAGCCGACCGGGCAGCACCGCTCCGTCCTCGGCCGTGCGCGCCCGCACCTCCGGGTCGGCCGGGCTCCACTCGAGACCGAGCCGCAGCATGACCAGGCCCGCCAGCGAGGCGCCGACCAGCACCGCGGCGAGCGTGACGAGCTCCGACCGGTCGAAGAGGAAGGCCGTCAGCGCCCCCACCAGGAAGCCGGCGAGCACGGCGACGAGGAGGTAGAGGCCGGTGCCGGAGAACGCTCCGCGCAGCCCGTTCTCGTCGGTGAACCACTGGCCGTCGGAGACCACGCCCTCCGGCGGCGACCACAGCTGGAACCACACGACGCCGGCCAGCGCACCCGCGGCGAGGAAGATCGCGACGACGACCAGCGCCTCCACGACCGTGCCGCCGATCTCGGGCCGGGCCCCGCGCGTGGAGGTGCCGTCGACCGGCCCGGTCAGCTGGTCAGGCACCCGGGCCCCAGCAGCTGCTTGAGGTCCGCGAAGAGCGCCGGGCTCGGGGTCACCCGCAGCCGGTCGTCGAGCCGCATGACCTTGGTGGCCTCGCGGGTGAGCAGCCGGAGCCGGACCTCGGTCATCCCGGGGTGTGTCCCGAGGACGTCCTTGAGCTGTTCCACCACGGGACCAGTACACCGGGTGGACGGTAGCGAGATGACCACCGGCCCCGACGGCCCGTCGGAGATGTCGGGGACGGTCACCTCCTGGCCGTGCAGCTCGGGGGTGTCCTTGCTGCGGGAGAGCCGGCCCTTGACGGTGAGGATCGCGTCCTCGGTGAGGTAGGTGCTCGCGAGCTGGTAGGCGCTCGGGAACAGCAGCACGTCGATGGCGCCGTCGAGGTCCTCGAGGGTGATCATCGCCCACGCGTCGCCGCGCTTGGTGATCTTGCGCTGCACCGAGGTGACCAGGCCGCTGACGGTGATGACGGCACCGTCGGGGCGGTCCTCGTCGAGCACCAGCTGGCCGATCGTGCAGTCGGTGCCGTTGGCCAGCACGTGCTCCAGTCCCAGCAGCGGGTGGTCGGAGACGTAGAGGCCGAGCATGTCGCGCTCGTGGCTGAGCAGGGTCATCTTGTCCCACTCCTCCAGGTCCGGCACGGCCACCGAGATCCCGAAGCCGCCGCCGGCGCCCTCGTCGAGGCCACCGAAGAGCGAGTCCTGGCCGATCGCCTCGTTCCGCTTGATGTCGACGTACTGGTCGACGGCCGTCTCGTGGATCGCCACCAGCGCGCGCCGGCGGTGCTTCATGTCGTCGAAGGCCCCGGCCTTGACGAGCGACTCGATCACCCGCTTGTTGCAGACGTGCGCGGGCACCTTCTCCATGAAGTCGTTGAAGTCGGCGTAGCGACCCTTCTCCTCCCGCGCCGAGACGATGCCGTCGACGACGTTGGCGCCGACGTTGCGGACCGCGGTCAGGCCGAAGCGGATGTCGTGGCCGACCGGGGTGAAGTTGGAGGCGGACTCGTTGACGTCGGGCGGGAGCACCTGGATCTTCATCCGGCGGCACTCGTTGAGGTAGATCGCCGACTTGTCCTTGTCGTCCTTGACCGAGGTGAGCAGGGCGGCCATGTACTCGGCCGGGTAGTTGGCCTTGAGGTACGCCGTCCAGTACGAGACCAGGCCGTAGGCCGCCGAGTGCGCCTTGTTGAAGGCGTAGTCGGAGAAGGGCAGCAGGATGTCCCACAGCGTCTTGACCGCGGCCATCGAGTAGCCGCGCTCCTGCATGCCCGCCGAGAAGCCGGCGAACTGCTTGTCCAGCTCCTCCTTCTTCTTCTTGCCCATCGCGCGGCGCAGGATGTCGGCCTGTCCCAACGAGTAACCGGCGAGCTTCTGCGCGATCGCCATGACCTGCTCCTGGTAGACGATCAGGCCGTAGGTCTCGCCCAGGATGTCCGCGAGCGGCTCGGCCAGCTCGGGGTGGATCGCCTCGACCGGCTCACGCCCGGTCTTGCGCCGCGCGTACTTGTTGTGCGAGTCCGCGCCCATCGGGCCGGGTCGGTAGAGCGCGCCGACGGCCGAGATGTCCGCGAAGGTGTCGGGCCGCATGGAGCGCAGCAGCGCCCGCATCGGCCCGCCGTCGAGCTGGAAGACGCCCAGGGTGTCGCCCCGCTGGAGCAGGCGGTAGGTCACCTCGTCGGTCAGCGGCAGGTCCTCGAGCACCACCGTCTCGCCCCGGTTGGCCTCGATGTTCTTGATGGCGTCGTCGAGCACGGTGAGGTTCCGCAGCCCGAGGAAGTCCATCTTGATCAGGCCGAGGCCCTCGCAGGTGGGGTAGTCGAACTGCGTGATCATCGCGCCGTCCGCGGGGCGCTTGAGCATGGGGATGATGTCGAGCAGCGGCTCGCTGGACATGATCACGCCCGCGGCGTGGACGCCCCACTGCCGCTTGAGCCCCTCGATGCCGATGGCGGTGTCGACGACCTTCTTGACGTCGCCGTCCCCGTCGTAGAGCGACCGGAACTCGCCGCCCTCGCCGTACCGCTTGTGCTCGGGGTTGAAGATCTCCTGAAGCGGCACGTCCTTGCCCATCACCGCCGCCGGCATCGCCTTGGTGATCCGGTCACCCATGGCGAACGGGTAGCCCAGGATCCGGCTGGAGTCCTTGACGGCCTGCTTCGCCTTGATCGTGCCGTAGGTGATGATGTAGCTCACCCGGTCGTCGCCGTACTTCTCGGTGACGTACTTGATGACCTCGCCGCGCCGGCGCTCGTCGAAGTCGATGTCGAAGTCGGGCATCGAGACGCGGTCGGGGTTGAGGAACCGCTCGAAGATCAGCCCGTGCTCGAGCGGGTCGAGGTCGGTGATGCGCAGGGCGTAGGCGACCATCGATCCGGCACCCGAGCCGCGGCCCGGGCCGACCCGGATCCCGTGGTCCTTGGCCCAGCCGATGAAGTCGGCGACGACCAGGAAGTAGCCGGGGAAGCCCATCTGGGTGATGACGCCGAGCTCGAACTCAGCCTGCTCACGGACCCGGTCCGGCACGCCGTTGGGGTAGCGCCGCGACAGGCCGGTCTCGACCTCCTTGACCAGCCACGAGTCCTCGTTCTCCCCCGGTGGGCAGGGGAACTTCGGCATGAACTTGCCGGGCGCCTCGGAGAACTGCACGTCGCACCGCTCGGCGATCAGCAGCGTGTTGTCGCACGCCTCGCGCAGCTGGTACTTGTCGACCCACAGCGCCCGCATCTCCTCGGCGGACTTCAGGTAGTAGCCGTCACCGGAGAACGCGAACCGCTGGCCCGGCCCGTCGCCGGCCGGGATGTCCATCGTGGAGCCGGAGTTGATGCAGAGCAGGTGCTCCTGGGACTTGGCGTCCTCCCGCATGACGTAGTGGGAGTCGTTGGTGGCCAGGAGCGGGATCTGCAGGTCCTTGGCCAGGCGCAGCAGCCCGTCGCGCACCCGGTTCTCGATGTCGAGACCGTGGTCCATCAGCTCGAGGAAGTAGTTCTCCCGCCCGAGGATGTCCTGGAACTCACCGGCGACCTTGCGGGCGGCGTCGTACTGCCCGTAGCGCAGGTGGACCTGCACCTCGCCCGAGGGGCAGCCGGTGGTGCCGATGATCCCCTTGCTGTGCTGGGCGAGCAGCTCGCGGTCCATGCGTGGCTGCTTGAAGAACCCGTCGCGCCAGGCGCCGGTGGAGAGCCGGAACAGGTTGTGCATGCCCTCGGTCGACTCCGAGAGGAGCGTCATGTGGGTGTACGCACCACGCGCCGAGACGTCGTCCGGGCCGCCGTCGTAGAAGTTGACGCCCTTGCGCTCGAAGCGGCTGATGTTGGGGGCGAAGTAGGCCTCGATGCCGATGATCGGCTTCACCCCGGCTGCCTTGGCCTTGGTGTAGAACTCATAGGCGCCGAACACGTTGCCGTGGTCGGTCATCGCCACCGCCGGCATGCCGAGCTCCGCCGCGCGTCCGGTCAGGGCGCCGAGGCGGGCGGCTCCGTCGAGCATGGAGTACTCGGTGTGGACGTGCAGGTGGACGAACGAGTCCTGGGAGCCGGTCGACATCGGCGGCGGGAGCTCCTTCGAGATCGTGGCGGATGGGCAGCATCAGCCACCGGGTGGTGAGCCCGGCGTCGATCCTGGGGGAAGGACGTCAGGCTACTCGACGGCCGAGCCCGATGCTGGCACTCGGCGCCGACAGTCGGGGCCCGTGCCGACGCCGCCGCCGGGTCCCGCGGGCGCGTGCCGGCCGGCCTGTGGGCAGGGTCACCGAGCCGCGTCGAGCGAGGCGGTGACGATGGCGTCGACGACCGGCACCAGCCGGTCGACGCCCAGGGCGGGCGCGCGCCGCGCGAGCCGCTCGGCGACCTCGCGCTCGCGCCCCGGGTCGCGCGCCGGGTCGGCCTTGTGGGGCTGGATCGCGCGGGTGAGCGCCGCGCGTCGGGCCAGCAGCTCGCCGAGCTCGTCGTCGACCTCGTCGACCTGCCTGCGCAGGAAGCCGAGCGCGTCCCGCCCCGGCCAGGCCATCCGGATGTCGGGCGCGCGCTCCTCGTTGGCCGATCCGTCGGTCCGCTCGAGCTCGACCAGTCCCCGGCGGGCGTAGAAGGTCCGGGCCGGGCGGTTGGACTCGAAGACCCACAGCGAGAACCCGTCGGGGCGCAGCGCCTGGACGGCGCCGAGGAGCGCGGACCCGAGCCCGGAGCGCTGGGCGCCGGGTGCGACGTACAGGTCGTCGAGCCAGTCGCCCTTGACCTCGGCGAACCCCGTCACCCGGCCCTCGACCTCCGCGACCCACAGCTCGCGGCTGCCGTCGGCGAGGTCCAGCCCGCGCCAGTGGTCCCGCACCTCCTGCGGGGTCCGGGCGATCGGCGGCATCGCCGGCACGGCCGCTGCCCGCGCAGCGAGGTAGACCTCTCCGACCGCGACCAGGTCGGCGGGGGTGGCCGGCCGCAGCAGCGCCTCAGGCGGCGCCACGGATGACCTCGAGCGCGTCCGCGAGGTCCTGCGGGTACGTCGACCCGTAGCTGACCTGCTCGCCCGTCTCGGGGTGCTCGAAGCCCAGGCGCACCGCGTGCAGCCACTGCCGCTCCAGCCCCACCCGTCGAGCGAGCGTCGGGTCGGCGCCGTAGGTGAGGTCGCCGACGCAGGGGTGCTTGAGCGCAGCCATGTGCACCCGGATCTGGTGCGTGCGGCCGGTCTCCAGGTGGATCTCGAGGAGGCTGGCGAACCGGTGCGCCTCGAGCGTCCGGTAGTGCGTGACGCTCGCGCGCCCGTCGGCCATGACGGCGAACTTGTAGTCCGCCTTCGGGTGCCGACCGATCGGAGCGTCGACGGTGCCCTCGAGCGGATCGGGGTGGCCCTGCACGAGGGCGTGGTAGGTCTTGTCGACGGTGCGCTCGCGGAAGGCGTTCTTCAGCACCGAGTAGGCGTGCTCGGACTTGGCGATCACCATGACGCCGGAGGTGCCGACGTCGAGCCGCTGCACGATGCCCTGCCGCTCCGAGGCGCCACTGGTGGCGATCCGGAAGCCCGCGCCGGCGAGGTGGCCCACCACGGTGGGCCCCGACCAGCCGGGCGAGGGGTGCACCGCGACGCCGACCGGCTTGTCGATCACCACGATCGCGTCGTCGTCGTGGATGATCTTGATCCCCTCGACGACCTCCGGGACGACCTCGAGCGGGTCGGCCATGCTGGGGATGGCGACGTCGAGGGTGGCGCCCGGGAGCACGCGGTCGGACTTGCCGACGTCCGCGCCGTCCATCTGGACGTGCCCCGAGGCGATGAGCTCGGCGGCGCGGGTCCGCGAGACACCGAACATCCGCGCCATGGCGGCGTCGACCCGCTCCCCCGCGAGACCGTCGGGCACCGTGAGCGTCCGGTGGTCGATCTCGGTCACGAGGAGCCCTCCGCGTCCTCGGAGCCCTCGCGACCGCCGTCCACGCGCACCCCGCGGAAGGCCTGGACCAGGATCAGCCCCGCCGCGACGTTGATGCAGATGTCGGCGACGTTGAAGACCGGCCAGTTCGGCAGCATGAGGAAGTCGATGACATGGCCCCGCAGCGGTCCCGGCTCGCGCAGGAGCCGGTCGGTGAGGTTGCCCGCGACCCCCGCCAGGAGCAGGCCCAGCGCGACCGCCCACACACGGCTGCCGACGCGGCGCAGCAGCCACAGCACGACGACCACGGCCGCGATGGCGATGCAGGAGAGGACGACGGTGTACTCGGTGCCCGTGCTGAACGCCGCGCCCGGGTTGCGCACGAGGTGCAGGACGAGCAGGTCACCGACGACCTCGACGTCCGGCCGGTCGGCGAGGTGCTCGACGGCCAGCACCTTGGTGACCACGTCGGTCGCGTAGAGCACCGCGAAGACCACCGCGGCCAGGATACGCAGGTGCACCCTGCGGGGTCGCGGCCCGTCGTGCGGGCGACCGTCGGCGTCGCTCAGCGACGTTCCTCGCGCTGCTTGCATGTCATGCAGAGTGTCGCACGGGGGAAAGCCATCAGCCGCATCTTCCCGATCGGCTCACCGCACGACTCGCAGCGACCGTAGGTGCCGTCGGCGATCCGGCCGAGTGCGCGGTCGATCTGCGCCAGCTTGTCCCGCTCGAGCCCCAGCACGGTGAGCTCGTGGTCCCGTTCGAAGGACGAGGAGCCGACGTCGGCCTGGTCCTGGCCCGCGCCGTCGCCGGAGTCGCGCATGAGGCCCGAGACCTCGGTGTCGAGGCTCTCGACGATCCGGGCGCTGTGCTCGCGCTGGTCGTGCAGCTCGGCGACCACCTCGTCGACCTCCGCGGCGGTCCAGTCCTCCTCGCCCTCCTTGACGGCCAGGCTGGACGGCTTCGCCGGCTCCGCGGCCTTCTTCGTGCTCCGTGCCATCGGGGCCTCCTCGGGCCGATCGAGAGCGGTGACGGAGGGCCACCGCGCTGGCCGGAGGGTAGCCGAGCCCGCCGACGAGACCAACTGGGTGAGCCCCGGCGCGAGACAGCGGCACCGCCGGAGATGCCGGACGGCCGGTCCCCGCGTGATCGCGGGGACCGGCCGTCCGGTACGTCGTCAGGGCGAGCGGGTCAGCCCTCGTCCTCGCCGAGGATCGAGCGGAGGCGCTTGGGCGCCGGCTGCTCCTCGGCCGGTGCCGCGGTCTCGGCGTTGCCGAGCGCCTCCAGCTGCTGGGTGAAGTAGGTCTTCAGGCGCGAGCGGTACTCGCGCTCGAAGGAGCGGAGCGTCTCGACCTCGGTGTTGAGGCGGTCGCGCTCCCGCTCGAGCTCGCCGAACATCTGCTGGCGGCGCTCGGCGGTCTCGGAGTCGAGCATCTGCGCACGCTGGCGGGCGTCGGACTCGAGCCGGTCGGCCTTGGTCTTCGACTCCGACTCGAGCCGCTCCGCCTTGGTCCGCGCCTCGCCGACGATCTTGTCGGCCTCGTTCTTGGCCTCCTCGACGAGCTCGTCCGCGTTGCGGGTGGCGATCTCGAGCAGGCGGGCCGCCGCGTTCGACGCCTGGGGCACCGTCTCGACGCGGATCGTCTCCACCGGTCCACCGACGCTGGCCGCGACCGGCTGCGGGGCCGGCTCGGGAACGAGCGTGGGCTCGGGCGCCTGCTCGACCACCGGCGCCGGGGCGGGCTCCGGGGTCGCGATCGACTGGGTGCCCGACTGCGCCGAGGAGAGCTTCGCCCGGAGGTCGTCGTTCTCCTTCGTGAGCCGCGCGAGCTCGGCCTCCACCTCGTCGAGGAACTGGTCGACCTCACCCATGTCGTAGCCCTCGCGGAGCCGGACAGGAGTAAAGCGCTTGTTGCTCACGTCCTCAGGCGTCAGCGGCATGACCTCACCCAATTCGTTGTCGTGTCGGTTGTGGCAGGTGCGTGTGACTCGTGCTCCGCCGAACAATAGCGCTTGCCGTGGGACTGGTGTGACTCGGCGGAGCCGCTACCTGACCTGGTCAGGCGAAGAAGATCGCGCGGTTGACCTGCAGCAGCACGTAGGCGGAGATCATCACGATGATGAAGCTCAGGTCCAGCGCGATGCTCCCGAGGCGCAGCGGCGGGATGACCCGGCGCAGCGCCTTGATCGGCGGGTCCGTGGCCGAGTAGACCAGCTCCAGCGCCACCAGCAGGGGCCCCGTGGGGCTCCACGAGCGGGCGAAGACCTGCACCCAGTCGACGACGAAGCGCACCCACAACAGAGCGATGAACACCCAGAGGACGATCTCGATGATCGACCCGACTACCTCCACTGGCCCCTCAGCTCTGGTTGAAGAATCCGCCCTCGGCGATCCGCTGCTTGTCCTCCGCGGCGACGGAGACGTTCGGCGGCGAGAGCAGGAACACCTTGTTGGTGACCCGCTCGATCGTGCCACGAGTGGCAAAGACCAGGCCGGCAGCGAAGTCGACGAGACGCTTGGCGTCGGCGTCGTCCATCTCGGACAGGTTCATGATGACGGGGGTGCCCTCGCGGAAGTTCTCGCCCACGGTGCGCGCCTCGTTGTAGGTGCTCGGGTGCAGCGTCGTGATCCGGCTCAGCTCGGCCACGACGCCCACCGGCCCGGCCACGCCGGCCGCGCCCCCCGCGCCCCCCGCTACGGGACGGCGGCGCTCGGCGAGGTCGGCGACCGGCGCAGGACGCGCCTCGCGCATCCGGGTGGCGCCGCCGCGGGCAGCCACCGGGGCGGTCTCCTGCGTGTGGTAGTCGTCGCCGTCGTAGTCGTCGTACCGGCCGGTGTCCTCGAGCAGGCCGAGGTACTCGCCGATCCTGCGCATCGCGCCGCTCATGGGTGTGACCTTTCGGAACTCAGCGCCCGCTGGGGACGCTCATGGGTTGATGTGGACACTACTTCTTCACGGGCCTCGAACCGAGGACCGCGGACCCGACGCGCACGTGTGTCGCACCGGCCCGGACGGCGTGCTCCAGGTCGCCGGACATGCCGGCCGAGAGCCATCCGGCAGCGGGGTGCTCGGCGACGAGGCCGGCCCGGATCCGGTCGAGCCGCCCGAAGGCCTCGGCCGGGTCCGCCCCCAGCGGCGCGACCGCCATCAAGCCGCGCAACCGCAGGGAGGCCTCCCCCGCCACCCGGTCGGCCAAGGCGGGGAGCTCCGCCGGGTCGACCCCGGCCCGTCCCTCCGTGCCCGGCGGGTCGAGGCTGACCTGGAGGAGCACGTCGAGCGGCTCCGGCCGGTTCCCGGCGCCGCGAGCCAGCGGGCCGACGAGCTTGGGGCGGTCGACCGACTGCACCACCGAGGAGTACGCCGCGACCGCCGCCGCCTTGTTCGACTGGAGGCCACCGATGAAGTGCCACCTCAGCCCGAGGTCGTTGCACTCGGCCGCCTTCGCCTCCGCCTCCTGGTGCCGGTTCTCCCCGACGTCGGTGACCCCGAGGTCGGCGAGCAGCCGCACGTCGGACGCGGGGAAGAACTTCGTGACGACGACCAACGTCACCTCGTCGGGCTGCCGGCCCGCCTCGTCGCAGGCCGCGGCGATCCGTCCCCGGACCGCGGCGAGCCCGGCCGCCAGCTCCTGGCGTCGGTCGGCCACGGCGCTCATCCGGCTCTCCGCACGAGACCGGCCTGGCGCCCGGCGCCCCGGCCGTCGCGACGGTGCGAGTAGAGGTCCGGCGACTCGAGGGTGCAGCGCGCGACGTCGACCACCTCCACACCGGCACGGTCGAGCTGGGCACGGACACCGGCGCCGAGGTCCAGGGACGGTGTCCCCCAGGAGGTCGTGGCCTGCGTGGCCGGCTCCCGCTCCGCGACCTCCGCCTGCATGGCGGGAGGCACCTCGTAGCAGCGGCCGCAGACGTGCGGCCCGACCCAGGCGACGACCTCCGCGGCGCCCAGCTCCCGCATCCGCTCGACCACCGCCGGGACGACGCCCGCCGCGACGCCGGCCCGGCCGGCGTGCGCCGCGCCGACGACGGTGCCGCCGGCGAGCAGGACCGGCACGCAGTCCGCCGCCCGGACCATGAGGACGAGGTCGGTGCGCGTGGTCACGATGCCGTCCCCCGGCGCCCGGTCCACCGGCCCGTCGGCGACGACCACGTCGGCGCCGTGGACCTGGCGGAGGTCGGCCAGCGACCTGCGGTGCGCGAGGTCGGGCGCGAAGTCCGCCAGCACCCGCCGGTGGTTCTCGGCACGCGACTCCTCGGCGTCGTCGCCCTCGATCGCCAGGTTGAGCTCGTCGAAGGGCGCGGCACTGACCCCGCCGTACCGGTCGGTGAAGGCGAGCTCGACCGATTGGCCGGCGGGGCCGTGCGTGCTGCGGAAGGCGTACAAGGGCTTACTTCAGGAAGTCCGGGACGTCGAGGTCGTCGTCGTCGAACTGGACCTGCCGGGGCGCGGGCCGCTGGGCCGGCTGGGCGGGCTGGGCCGCCGGCCCGCCGTGCTGGCCGCCCTGCGGAGCGGGGCGCGCCGCTGCCCCGACCGGCTCCCGGCGCGGCTCCTCGCGGGGCGCGTCCTCGCCCCTGGCCGAGGCCAACGCCTGCGCGGCGTTGCGGGTCTCCTCCTGGCTCTGCTGCGGCCGGGGCTCGCGGCGCAGCACGGTCCCCTCGTCGCGGCGCTTCGGCGTACCGCCGTCGAAGCCCGCGGCGATGACGGTCACCCGCACCTCGTCACCGAGGGCGTCGTCGATGGTGGCGCCGAAGATGATGTTGGCCTCCGGGTGCACCGCCTGGGCGACCAGGGCGGCGGCCTCGTTGATCTCGAAGAGGCCGAGGTCGGAGCCGCCGGCGATCGAGAGCAGGACGCCGTGCGCGCCGTCGATGGAGGCCTCGAGCAGCGGGCTGGACACGGCCATCTCCGCCGCCGCGACCGAGCGGTCCTCACCGCGCGCGGAGCCGATGCCCATCAGCGCCGAGCCGGCGTTGGCCATCACCGACTTCACGTCCGCGAAGTCGAGGTTGATCAGCCCGGGGGTCGTGATCAGGTCGGTGATGCCGGAGACGCCCTGGAGCAGCACCTGGTCGGCCTGCTTGAAGGCGTCGAGCACCGAGACGTTCCGGTCGCTGATCGAGAGCAGCCGGTCGTTGGGGATGACGATGAGGGTGTCGACCTCCTCGCGGAGCGCCGCGATCCCCTCCTCGGCGGAGTTCGCCCGGCGGCGGCCCTCGAAGGCGAACGGCCGGGTGACGACGCCGATGGTCAGGGCACCGAGGGAGCGGGCGATGCGCGCGACGACCGGCGCGCCGCCGGTGCCCGTGCCACCACCCTCGCCGGCGGTCACGAAGACCATGTCGGCGCCCTTGATGACCTCTTCGATCTCGTCGGCGTGGTCCTCGGCAGCCCTCCCCCCGACGTCGGGGTTCGCGCCCGCACCGAGGCCGCGGGTGAGCTCGCGCCCGATGTCGAGCTTGACGTCGGCGTCGCTCATGAGGAGGGCCTGGGCGTCGGTGTTGATCGCGATGAACTCGACGCCCTTGAGGCCGACCTCGATCATCCGGTTGACGGCGTTGACGCCGCCACCGCCGATGCCCACGACCTTGATGATGGCCAGGTAGTTCTGTGCAGCTGCCACGGCGGCTTCGCCTTTCGATGGTCGGTCGGTGTGCTGTGCGGGGTGGTCCGGTGTGCCCGGCATGTCCGTGACGACGCGGCTTCGGCGTGTCCCACAAC